>PEWM01000170.1 GCA_002779455.1 Deltaproteobacteria bacterium CG07_land_8_20_14_0_80_60_11 | reverse complement strand
TCGGGACGGTCCGGTGACGGCCCACAGGATTCGCGGCGCCGTCTTGATCTACCTCCTCTTAGGGGTGATGTGGGCCTTCGCTTATCAGGTGGTAGCCTTGACCATCCCCCAGGCCTTCCGCCTGCCGGCAGGATTGATCGCCGGTGACCCGGATGGGCTGCGGCGGGAGCTGACGTACTTCAGTGTCGTCACTCTCACTACTACCGGGTACGGCGATATCACCGCGGTTCACCCGGTGGCCCGCACCCTGGTGATGCTGGAGATCCTGGTGGGGCAGCTCTACCCAGCCATTGTCCTGGCTTGGCTGGTTTCTTTGGCAATTTTGCACCAAAAAGAAAAACCCAGAAAATCTCAAGATCAGAAAAGGCGCTGATGTATGGACCCTATCTTCGACGGCAATAATCCCCGGGGCTTATTACTAAAGGTATTTCTGAGAGCGAGGTCTCCGCTGATGAATCCGCACCGTAAGGTTTGGCTTCCCCGAATAATGGCTCTGGCTCCCCTGGTGGCGGCAGCCTGCTTTTCTGCATTGCTTCAAACAGGCTGCGGCGAGAAGAAGATAGCCGCCCCCGCTGCTCCCGCGGTGGAGGTGGCAAATGTGGTCGTCAAGGACGTGCCCATCGTGCGGGAGTGGGTGGGGACCACCGACGGCCTGGTGAACGCCAAGATCAACGCCCAGGTTCAGGGGTACCTCACCAAGCAAAACTATAAGGAAGGCTCCTTCGTCAAGAAGGGGCAGGTCCTGTTTGAGATCGACCCCCGGCCCTTCCAGGCGGCCCTGGAGCAGGCCAAAGGCGAGTTGGCCAAGGACGAAGGGATGCTCTACACGAACAACGCCAATCTGGAAAAAATCCGGCCCCTGGCCGCAGTGAACGCGGTGAGCCGCAAAGACCTGGATGACGCCATCGGCCGGGAGGCTTCGAGCCGGGCCTCGGTGCAGGCGGCCAAGGCGGCGGTGCGCAAGGACGAAATCGATCTCAGCTTCGCCAAGATCACCTCGCCTATCGACGGCATCGCCGGTATCTCCAAGGCCCAATTGGGCGACCTGGTGGGGAACCCGGGAAGTCCGGAGCTGACCACCGTATCCACGGTCGATCCCATTAAAGTCTTCGTTCCCCTCAGCGAGCAGGAATATATGCGCTTTACCCGGGAGGCCGAGGCCAAGGGGGACTCCGAGGACAAAGGGCCTAACCTGGATCTCATCCTGGCCGACGGCAGGGTCTTTCCCCATAAAGGCAGGCTTTACTTTGCCGACCGCCAGGTGGACGAACGCACCGGCACTATCAAGATCGCCACCCTCTTTCCCAATCCCGGCAATATTCTGCGCCCCGGGCAGTTTGCCAAAATCCGGGCCTTGATCGAGACTCAGAAAGGGGCGTTGCTGGTCCCCCAGCGGGCGGTTAACGAGTTGCAGGGTAGGTTCCAGGTGGCCGTGGTAGGTCCGGACAACAAGGTGGATCTCAGATGGGTGAAGGTGGGCGAACGCGCCGGTCCCCTGTGGGTGATTGATGAAGGCCTTAAACCCGGGGAGCGCGTGATTGTGGAAGGCGTCCAAAAGGTCAAAGCCGGCATGCCCGTCACCCCTAAGCCATTTCAGGAAGCTCCCCCAGCCAGCATTGGGTCAACCCCAACCACTGAGAAACAGCCGAGGTAATGGGTCATGGCGCGATTCTTCGTTAACCGCCCCATCGTGGCCATCGTCATCGCCATCGTCATGGTGATTGTGGGGGTGGTGGCGCTCCTGGGTCTGCCCATTTCCCAGTACCCCAACATCGTCCCGCCGGAAATCTTCATCAACACCACCTATGTGGGCGCCGACGCCCAGACGGTGGAGCAGTCCGTGGCCACGCCCATCGAGCAGGAGATGAGCGGCGTGGACAACATGAATTACATGTACTCTTTGAACGCCAACAATGGCGAGTTGAAGATGTACGTGAACTTCGATGTCAAAACGGACCCCAACATCGACCAGGTACTGACCCAGATGCGGGAGAGCCAGGCCGAAGCCAAGTTGCCGGCCGACGTGCGCAATTACGGCGTCACCGTCAAGAAGTCCACGGCCGCGCCCCTGATGGTGGTGGACCTCATTTCTCCCCAGGGCACCTACGACGCCACTTTTCTGGCCAATTACGCCTACATCAACCTAAACGACCAGATGACCCGGGTGGCCGGCATCGCCAGTGTCACCGTCTTTGGGGCTGGCCAATATGCCATGCGCTTCTGGGTCAAGCCGGACCAACTGGCCAAGCTCAATATCACCATCCCGGAGATTGTCGACGCTATCCAGAAGCAGAACACCGTCAACCCCTCGGGCCAGGTGGGGGCGGAGCCGGCCCCCAAAGGCCAGGAATACACCTACGCCATCCGATCCCAGGGCCGGCTGGAGAGTCCGGAGGAGTTTGAAAAGATAGTGCTCCGGGCCAATCCGGACGGGTCGCTCGTCCGCCTGAAAGACGTGGCCCGCATCGAACTGGGATCCCAGACTTACGCCCTCCAAGGGCGCCTTAATGGCAAGGCCTGCGCCGTCCTGGCCCTTTACCAGCTCCCGGGCACCAATGCCATCCAGGCGGTGGATGGGGTGAAAAAGCTCATGGAGCAGGCCAAAAAGTCCTTTCCGCCGGACATGGACTATGTCGTCGCCCTGGACACCACCCAGGCGGTGCGGGAGGGTTTGAAAGAGATCGTCAAGACCCTTTATGAAGCCCTCATTCTCGTCATTATCGTGGTCTTCATCTTCCTCCAGGGCTGGCGGGCCACCCTCATCCCGGCGCTGGCAGTGCCCGTCTCCCTGGTGGGGACCTTCGCTTTTTTCCCCCTCCTGGGTTTCTCCCTCAATACCATTGCCCTCATGGGGTTGGTTCTGGCCATCGGCATCGTGGTGGACGACGCCATCGTGGTGGTGGAGGCCGTGGAGCATCACATCGGGCAGGGCATGACGCCCAAAGAGAACACCCAGAAGTTCCTGGCGGCGGCGCAGAAACGTCCGGAGCTCTCCCGGGTCACCACCACTTTCGTCCCCACGGTGCCCCAAATCTTCGTCAAGGTGGACCGGGATAAGGTGCTCAAGCAAGGCGTGGACATCGCCGAGGTCTACCGGGTCCTGCAGGCCTTTATGGGCGGCTACTTCGTCAACTACTTCAACCGCTTCGGCCG
>PEWM01000261.1 GCA_002779455.1 Deltaproteobacteria bacterium CG07_land_8_20_14_0_80_60_11 | reverse complement strand
TATCATCCAGTCCATGATTGCCGTGGGCTCCGGCCAGTTTTGGGGCAAGGGTTTTTTGCAAGGCACCCAGAGCCAGCTCTATTTTCTCCCGGAGCAGCACACCGATTTTGTCTTTTCGGTGTTTGCCGAGGAGTGGGGGTTTATGGGCTCCGCGGTGCTGCTGCTGCTGTTTACGGCCCTGGCCCTCTGGGGGCTGTCGGTGGCCCGGGACTGCAAGGAGCGCTTCGGCCACCTGCTGGCCGTGGGGGTGACGGCCCTGATCTTCTGGCAGATATTCATCAACCTCTGCATGGTGACCGGTTTTTTGCCGGTGGTGGGGATCCCCCTGCCCCTGTTTAGCTACGGCGGCTCCTCTCTGATCACCACCTGGTTGGGGGTGGGATTTTTGCTCAATATCCGCATGCGCCGGTACTTATTCGGGGGGTGATCATTTTTTTGCAAAAAAATTTTGACAGTCAAGGGAAAATAGGCTAAAAAGGGGTTCGTGAAAAGATACACATGGCCTTAACCTCAGGCAATACCCGCTTAAAGGTGTTAAGTATTTGATCTTAGTAAATAAAATACGAGGTGGCAGCCAGGAATGATTGACATTGATTGGACTTTGTTCGCGCAAATTATCAATTTCCTGCTCCTGGTCTTTCTCCTGAACGTGGTTTTGTTCCGGCCGATCCGCAACGCTCTCAGGGAGCGGCAGGCCAAAGTGCTGGCCCAGGAGGCCGAGATCAACCTCCTGACGGATCAGGGCCGGAGCCTGGAGGATGAGATTTTGGAGGAACTGGCCGCGGCCCGGCGCGCCGGCGCGGGGGCCCGGGAGACCTTGAAGCAGGAAGGGGCCCAGGCAGAAGCAACCCTGCTGGATGAGGTGAAGCGCCAGGTGGAAGTGGAGTGGGCCACGGTAGAAAAGAAAATCAAAGCTGACATGGCCAAGGCCCGGGCGTCCCTGCAGACGCAGGCTCAGAGCTTTGCCCAACTGCTGGCCACCAAGATTCTGGGGAGGGAACTCTCATGAACGGCGGACGCAGAACTGGCTGGCTACGGATCGGGGCAGCCTTCTGGGGTTTGGGGGCCGGCCTGCTCCTGGCAGGGGTAGCCGCGGCCTCCGAGGCGGCGGCTGGTGGTGGCCATGGGGGCATATCGGCGGAAAAGATTCAGGAGCTTCTCTGGCGCACCGTCAATTTTGTGGTGTTCGCCGGCATCTTGATCTACCTGGTAGCCAAACCGGCTAAAAAATTCTTCGCCCAGCGGTCCCAGGACGTGGCCACGACCCTTTCAGAACTGGAAGCCAAGCAAGCCGCCGCCGAGGCCGCCGTGAAGGCGGCGGAGGCCCGCCTGGCCGAAGTCGCCAAAGAGCGGGAGAAGGTTATCCAGCAATTTATGGCCGAAGGCGAAATGGAAAAGGCCAAGATTTTGGATAAGGCCAATCAGGTGGCGGCGCGCCTCAAAGAGATGGCGGTCATGACCATCGAGCAGGAAACCAAAAAAGCCGCCCAAGGTCTGAGAGAGGAAGTCGTGGGCCTGGCCACCCAGATGGCTACGGACATGATTAAAGAGAAAGCTACCTACGCCGACCAGCAAGGTCTGGTGGAGGAATATTTGCAGAAGGTGGTGGAAACCCATTGATTGACATGACCGTTGCCCGACGCTATGCGAAAGCCTTGCTGACTCTGGGCAAGGAAGAGGCTCATTACCAAGAGTATGGGGAGGGGCTCAGTGGGTTCGCCCAGCTTTTGGAGCGGGAACCGGAGTTGAAAGATGCCCTGCTCAACCCCATCCACGGCCGGGAGGATCGCAACAAATTGCTCCTTCGCATGATTGAGCTGCTGCGGTTGCCTCCCATGGTTTCTAACCTGCTTCAACTTCTCCTTGATAAACACCGCCTCAACGTGGTGGACGGAGTGGCGATAGCCTATCAGGAAATGCTGGACGAGGTGGAAAATGTCCGCCGGGCTCGGGTTCAGACGGCGATTTTCCTGGATGAAGCCACCCAGGATCGCCTCCGGCAGACCCTGGAAAACTTGACCGGCAGCACCGTGGTCATGGAGGTGGAGGAAGATCCCGCCATCATCGGCGGCCTGGTCGCCAAGGTGGGGGATCTGGTGCTGGACGGCAGCGTGCGCACCCAGATGAATTCCTTAAAAGAATCCTTAATAAAAGGCGAGGTCTTATAAATGGAAATTAGAGCCGAAGAAATCAGCCAAATTATTCGCTCTCAGATCCGGGACTATGAGAAGAAGGTAGAGGTGGCCGAAACCGGCACCGTGCTGTCCGTCGGTGACGGCATCGCCCGGGTCTATGGCGTGGAGAAGTGCATGGCCATGGAACTCCTGGAATTCCCCGGGGGCATCTTTGGTCTCGCCCTGAACCTGGAAGAGGACAACGTGGGTGTCGCCATTCTGGGTGAAGATACGCACATCAAAGAGGGCGACATCGTCAAACGCACCGGCCGTATCGCCCAGGTGCCCGTCGGCGACGCGGTCCTCGGCCGGGTCATCGACCCGGTGGGCAACCCCATTGACGGCAAGGGCCCCATCGACACCAAGGAGTTCCGGCGCATCGAGGTCAAGGCCCCGGGCGTCATCGAACGCCAGCCGGTGAATGAGCCCATGTACACGGGCTATAAGGCCATCGACGCCATGACCCCCGTCGGCCGCGGCCAGCGGGAGCTGATCATCGGCGACCGTCAGATCGGCAAAACCGCCCTCTGCGTCGATGCCATCATCAATCAGAAGGACTCCGGCATCCTCTGTGTCTACGTAGCCATCGGTCAGAAGAAATCCACCGTGGCCCAGGTGGTGGACGCCCTGGAGCGCTACGGCGCCTTGAAGCACACCATCGTCGTCAACGCCTCGGCCTCCGAGCCCGCCCCCTTGCAGTACGTCGCCGCCTTTGCCGGCTGCGCCATGGGCGAGTATTACCGGGACATAGGCCGCCACGCCCTGATCATCTATGATGACCTGACCAAGCAGGCCCAGGCCTACCGGCAGATGTCCTTGCTGCTGCGCCGGCCGCCGGGACGTGAAGCCTATCCCGGTGACATCTTCTACAACCACTCCCGGCTGCTGGAGCGGGCCGCCAAGCTGAACGACACCCTGGGAGGCGGCTCTCTCACCGCCCTGCCCATCATT
>PEWM01000217.1:480-3163 GCA_002779455.1 Deltaproteobacteria bacterium CG07_land_8_20_14_0_80_60_11 | reverse complement strand
CTACGATAATTACCTCCGCACCACCGATCCGGCCCACGTGCACGTGGTGCAGGAGGTCTTGCAGCGGGTGCACGAGTCCGGGGATATTTATTTTGGGGAGTACGGCGGGCTCTATTGCTTCGGCTGCGAGTGCTTTTACCTGGAGCGGGACCTGGTGGACGGCCGCTGCCCGGACCACAAAGTGGCCCCCACCTATCTCAAGGAAGAAAATTACTTCTTCCGCATGAGCAAATACCAGGACTGGCTTATCGACTTCATCCACACCCACCCTGACTGGATCCGGCCGGAGCGCTACCGAAACGAGATGCTGGCCTTTCTCCAGGAGCCCCTGGAGGACCTGTGCCTTTCCCGGCCCAAGAGCCGCATGGATTGGGGCATCACCCTGCCCTTCGACGACCGCTACGTCACCTACGTCTGGTTCGACGCCCTCATCAACTATCTCTCGGGCCTGGACTACCCCGAAGGTTCGGCTTACAAAAAATTCTGGCCCGCCCAGCACCTGATCGCCAAGGATATTCTCAAACCCCATGCCATCTACTGGCCCACCATGCTGAGGGCCATGGGGGTGGCGCCTTTTACGAACCTCAATGTCCACGGCTACTGGCAGATGGCGGCCGGCAAGATGTCCAAGAGCCTGGGGAACGTGGTTGCGCCCCGGACCCTGGCCGCCCGCTTCGGCGTTGACCAGGTGCGCTATTTCTTTCTCCGGGAGATGGTCTTCGGGCTGGACGCAAACTTCAGTGAGGCGGCCCTGACCACCCGGATCAATGCCGACCTGGCCAATGATCTGGGCAATCTCTTCGCCCGCAGCCTGGGGATGGCGTTCAAATACCGGCAAGGCGTGGCGCCGGCCCCGGGGGAGGCCGCCACCCTGGATCAGGAAGTCGTCACCGCGGTTCAGGCCATGGCCGCGGACTTCCTCCGCCTGTTTCCGGCCATGGAGTTTGGCCGGGCCCTGGCGCATCTTTGGGAAGTAATCGGGACTCTCAACCGTTACATCGTGGCCACGGCTCCCTGGGAACTGGCTAAACAGCCAGAGGCCGCCGGCCGGCTGGATACGGTCCTGTACCACCTGCTGGAAGGACTGCGCTGGATCGCGGCGCTGCTCCGGCCGGTCATGCCCCGGAGCGCCTTGAAGATGAGCGAGCAACTGGGACTGGGGGCGGCCTTGTGGGATCAACCCCTGCCCCAGGTGCTCACCTGGGGGCGGCTCATGCCCGGCAGCCATCTGGCCAAAGGCCCGGCCCTGTTTCCCCGGATAGAAGCCGAAGCCAAGGCAGCACCGTAAGAGTTACGGTCAGGGACCGCCGGTCCCTGACGCCGCCACCCCATCCAGGATGGAGGTGCTATGGCCATCACGTATCGCCGCCTTTTAGGGGCCGCCCTGGGAGCGGCCTGGTTGCTGGCGGGCTGTGCCGGGGCCCCGCCGCCCCCGCCGCCGCCGGAAACCGTGGCCCCGCTGCCCCCGGTGACCCGGAGTCCCCGGGAGGTGGCCCTGGAGCGGGCCGTGGGCGAGTTTTCCGGCGTCCCCTACCGTTCCGGGGG
This sequence comes from Deltaproteobacteria bacterium CG07_land_8_20_14_0_80_60_11, assembly GCA_002779455.1. Classification (GTDB taxonomy): domain Bacteria; phylum Desulfobacterota; class Desulfobaccia; order Desulfobaccales; family 0-14-0-80-60-11; genus 0-14-0-80-60-11. The sequence continues at coordinate 1,618 of PEWM01000217.1, read as the reverse complement.
GACCACCCTGGCCGGGGTGGACTGCTCCGGGCTCATCCAGGCGCTCTACCAGCGGACGGGGGTGCGCCTGCCCCGCACCGTGACCGACCAGTACCAGGCCGGCCAGCCGGTGGAGCGCCATGAACTGCGCTTCGGCGACGTGGTCTTTTTCAACCGCTACTGCCAGACCCGGGGCCAGGGTCCGTATCTGGCCGGCATCCTCTCCCCGGGGTTCGAAGACGAGGTGTGCCACAACGGCATCTACCTGGGCGGGGGCCGGTTCATGCACGCTTCCCCCCGGGGCGTGTTTATCAGCCGCCTGGACGCCGAGGTCTGGCGGGTCTCCTACCGCGGGGCCCGGCGCTATCTCCCCGGCGGCAATTAACTTGGTAATATCTTAGGCTCTGGAGGCCTCGATGCGGAAATATGGGTTTGGTTATCTGGTTTGGTTAGGCCTGATTCTGTTGGCAGGGTTATGCCTCAATGTCCCTGAGGCCCGGACGCAACCCGGTTTTCTCAGCGATTACACCTGGGGCGTTTTTGGGGGCAACCGGGAAGAAAGCCGGCTGGGCCGGGAGGATATCATCGCCCGGGAAGGGTACTGCCCCACCGGCGGCTGCGTTCTCCGCCTGGACAAGGTTGAGGTCAGGCCCAACCGGGCCCGGAAAGGCGCCACCCTGCTGCTGTCCACCACCTACACCATTCTTACCCCGGAGCAGGTGGCCCTCCCGGTGGCGATCACCCGGGAGATTTTTTACCAGGAGAAATCCTTAGGAAGGACCAAAAGCATCGAGAGCCGGGTGTACAACGGCACCAGGACCCAGGAAATTGATTTCACCTTGCCGGCCAACGCCGCGCCCGGCATCTACCAGTTGATCACCAAGATCAGTACGGGCTACGGCACGGCCCAGGACCGCACGGATTTCCAGGTGGATTAGCCTTTACGTTGCTGAATTTGAGTTTCGCTATAACAACCGCAAAAATCCTGATATTTTCGGGACGGCGATAGGGTTATGTTAAAAGTACATTATCATTTTATTTGCTCGGCCAATTTTTTTAAGCGATTAGCAACGTCCGCAATCTGTAAGGGGATAATACGAGATTCATCTTTATATGTGGGTTGTTCTTCTTCAAGAATATGGTTTATAAATTTGTCCAA
>PEWM01000217.1:0-466 GCA_002779455.1 Deltaproteobacteria bacterium CG07_land_8_20_14_0_80_60_11 | reverse complement strand
GATGAAATTGAGCAAGTTCATCCCTAATAACAACTACTCTTTTAAAATAATATTTCATAAAATATAATGAACGATTTTTTAACCATCGGTTCTCTTGCTCATAGCCTTTTGGCATTCTAGCATTGGGAGGCATTTTGCCGGGTCTTGGCCAACCCCAACGATAAAGTCCATATTCCATTATCTCATTTGATAATTCAATAGTGCGTTGTTTTAGATTGCCTGTATTCTGTTTTGATTTAGTTGTTTCAGTAGGCATTTTCCTTTCCTTGGAAGTTACCTCGCGTTTTCTATCAGCATATCGCAATGCTTTCTCACCAAGGATTCCTACAATGGCCAAGGATGCCCCTACTACTAACCACCTAACTCCAGTAGATTGTGTTGTCTTAATTCCCCACATAACAATACCTCCTACCGCCCAGGTTGCTGCAAGGAGAAAACAAAATTTGGCTATTTTGAAATCATTCAT
>PEWM01000003.1:2844-3240 GCA_002779455.1 Deltaproteobacteria bacterium CG07_land_8_20_14_0_80_60_11 | reverse complement strand
GGTATGGAACGAATGGTACGATCAGCGTTGGCGATTGCCGCACTCTCCGCGATCATGCTCACTGTCACCCTTGCGGGACCATGGAGGCAGGCAACTTTCTCCAACTACCCGTCGTTCAATGATGTCTTTCTCATCAGCTCGACGACGGGGTGGGCAGCGTCGAACATGGGCATCCACAAGACAACGGACAGTGGGCAGACGTGGGTCCAGCAAGATACGACGAAAGACGTCAAATGCATATTGTTCGTGGACCCGAACAGCGGTTTCGCCTGCGCGAGCCCGAAGAAGTTCCTCAAGACAACGAACGGCGGCGCAACCTGGGCTTCGACCACGGTGGCCGAGATCACAGAGGCCTCGGCAAGTGTCCGGTCCGTCTGGTTCTACGACGTGCTGACC
>PEWM01000003.1:0-2802 GCA_002779455.1 Deltaproteobacteria bacterium CG07_land_8_20_14_0_80_60_11 | reverse complement strand
GCCATCTGCGCCTCCACCGGTGACACCTCCGCCTCGGCGGCGCTTTATTCATCCTACCTGGGGGAGAAGGTGGCCTCGGCGGTGATCCTGCCCCACGGTAAGGTCACGCCCCAGCAGATGGCCCAACCCCTGGGCAGCGGCGCCCGGGTCCTGGAGATTCCCGGCGTCTTCGACGACTGCATGAAGGTGGTGGAGGCCCTGGCCGACAACTATCAGGTGGCCCTGCTGAATTCCAAAAACTCCTGGCGCATCCGGGGCCAGGAGTCCTATGCCTATGAGATCGCCCAAACGTTTGACTATGATCTGACGAAAAAAACCGTGGTGGCGCCCATCGGCAACGCCGGCAACATCACCGCCATCATGGCCGGGTTTCTGCGCCTCCACGATTTAGCGATTATCGAGACCCTCCCCCGGATCATCGGGGTCCAGTCCCGCCACGCCGACCCGGTGTTCCGCTACTACCTGGAGCCCGATAAAAGCAAACGCGTCTTTGTGCCGGTGGCGGTGCAGCCGTCCGTGGCCCAGGCCGCCATGATCGGCAACCCCGTGTCCATGCCCCGGGTGATCCGCCTGGTTCAGGAGTATCACCGCCGGGCCGGGGCCGGGGCGGTGGCCGTGGTCCAGGTGAGCGAACAGGAGATCATGGACTCCATGCTGCTCGCCAACCGCCACGGCCATATCGCCTGCACCCAGGGGGGCGAATCCCTGGCCGGCCTTAGGGCTGCTCTGGCGGAAGGTTTGCTGGGCCAGGACGAAACCGCGGTGCTGGACGCCACCGCCCACCACCTGAAATTCATCGGCTTCCAGCAGATGTACTTCGAAGACGCCTTCCCGCCGGAGTTCGAAGTGACGCCCAAGGCCGCCTACCAGAACCGGCCCCAACTGCTCACCCCCCGGAGCAGAAAACCGGAAGACCTGGTCGCCGACCTGGCCGGTCAGATCGCCGCCTTGCTCGAGTTGACGCCGAAGGCCGGCCGGTAAGGCGGGGGAATGGAGTTAATCCTGGTTCCCAAGCTCCTGCTTGGGAACCCGCTTTCTCGCCAAGCCCTGCTTGGCAAGAATTAAGGTCAAAGATAATATCGGCACCTGGCCAAGCAGAGCTTGGGACACAATTTCGTTCCCAAGCCGGAGCTTGGGAACGAGCCTGAGCAAGGGAGCAGTGGTAATGAAAAAGGCGGGATGCGCTTCGCTTTCCCGCCCTACGCGCTACGGGCTACGGGCTCTGATGAATAATACGAAGTTGCAGTCAAAAGACATTGAATATTCATGTCATTCTGAACGGAGCGCAGCGGAGTGAAGAATCTCGGCGGCTTCAAAAGAGAGATTCTTGTATGCGCTCAGAATGACAGATAATTCTTTTGATTGCTTTTTTGTATAAGATGAATAATTTCCTGCAAGGAGGTCTTATGGCACTAACGGTAGGCATGACCCATGAAATGCGGCTCAAGACCGGGCCGGAGCACACCGCCCAAAAATTTTTCTCCAAAGTTCCCGACGTTTTCGGCACTCCCTTCCTGGGAGGGTTGTTCGAGGGGGTGAGCGCCGCCTTGATGGCCCCCCACCTGGGGCCCGGAGAAACCTCGGTGGGGATCTCCATGAACCTGAAGCATACCGCCCCCACCCCCCTGGGCATGGAAGTGCGGGCCGTCACCGAGATTACCCAGGTGGAAGGCCGGAAGCTCACCTTCAAGGTGGAGGGGTTTGACGAGAAAGAAAAGATTGGCGAGGCCGTCCACGAACGTTTTATAGTTAATGAAGCGAAATTCAATCAGCGGGTGGAGGGCAAAAAAAACTGAACGCGAGCAAAATTTCCCTGGATTTCCCCTACGACCTGGTGACCCTGGGGCATTTTGAGGCCGGCGGCGGCTGGGAGGCGCAGGTACGCCAGTACATCCGCAAAAAGTACCGCCAGGACCTGGCCGGGCTGGCCGGCATTGACCCCGGGGCCCTGGCCGGGCTCTTCCGGGGGGAACTGGTGGCCGGCCGCCCCTACGCCACCATCCGGTGGGTGCTGCGGGTGGCGCCTTTCCGTCCTCTGGAACTCTTCCTGCTCTTCGACCAGGACCCCGAGTTCGGCACGGACCTCCGGGTCTTTTATGCCCGGAAGAGCCTAACGGTCCCCACCGAGGACGCCTACGTCTTTGCCTGGGATTATGTGGCCCTGCTGGCCCGCTACGGCCGGGGGCAGTTTTCCCTGACCAATGCCGGTCCCGGTCCGGAGTGGCTGCCTTTGGCGGATTTTGCCCCGGAGGGGGTGGGTCCTATACAGGACGTGTCCCTGGGCGCCCGGGAGGAAATCCTGGAAAAGGTGACCCCCGAGGTGGTGGAGGTGGCCGTCCGGCGGATGGATTGCGGGACTTTCGCCCCGGCCGGCGGGGCCTGGGAAGTGACCTGGCCCCTCCTGGGCGACCTGTCTTTCCGGTTCAGGTATGGCCCGGCCGGCTCGGAGATGGCCTTTGACAGCCATGGGGCCCGGAAGTACGCCCCGGAATTTCTCATGAGCTTAACCTGGCTGTATATCAACGGACTCCTGAGGGAGTGCCGCCAGGTCGACGACGCCCTCCCGAAGCTTTCGCGCTATTTTTAGCCAGATGAAATGCGTGCATTGCCATAAAGCCAGCCTTGTCCTGCGCCCGACGTGACACGGGATGGAAATCGGCTGCCCGGGGTGCGGCCGCGTCTATTCGCCGGAGGAGATCAAAGAACTGGTAATACCGAGTTGCAATCAAAAAGTAATTATTGGTAGCCGCAGGCTTTAGCCTGCGCCTGCACAGGCTGGAAAGCCTGTACTACCAATTGACT
>PEWM01000262.1 GCA_002779455.1 Deltaproteobacteria bacterium CG07_land_8_20_14_0_80_60_11 | reverse complement strand
GTACTTGATGGTGAGGTAACTGGAGATCACCGCGGCCAGGAAGCCTAAGGTGGCGGGCAGGAGGGGGAGGGTCCCGGCGGGCTCGTGGAGCCACTTGGGGAGGTGGTGGAGGCCGGCGCCGGCGATGATGGGGGTGGACATCAGAAAGGAGAAGTGGGCGGCGGAACGGCGGTTGAAGCCCAGGAAGAGGCCGGTGGTCATGGTGATGCCGCTCCGGGAGACCCCGGGCATAATGGCCAGGGCCTGGGAGAGGCCGATGAGGATGGCGTCCTTCAAGGTGATCCGGTCCAGAGGGCGGTTGTGCCGGGCCAGGATTTCGCCGAGGATCAGGAGCAGTCCCACCGCGCCCAGGAGAATGGCGATGCGGGCCGGTTCCCGGAAGATGGTTTCGGCCTTCTTCTCCAGCAGCACCCCGGCCAGGGCCCCGGGAATGGTGGCGATGATGAGAAAAAAGAGCATCTGGCGCTCCGGGCGGTTGTACCGGGTGGGGGAGATGAAGGCGTGGGCCATGTCCAGCCAGTCCTGGTAGAAGTAGGCCACCAGGGCGATCAGGGTGCCGACGTGGAGGAGGATGTCAAAGCTCAGGCCGGCTTGGGGCACGTGCAGATAATGCTCCAGGAGGGCCAGGTGGCCGGAGCTGGAAATGGGCAAGAACTCGGTAATGCCCTGGACCACGCCGAGCAGGAGGGCGATGAGAGGGTGCATAGTGGTGGAATGTATCATGGGGGGAATGGGCAGGCAATGAGAAAGTGCTCAGGGGTCAGGGGGTCAGGGGTCAGGGGTCAGGGGTCAGGGGTCAGGGATTAGTTAGACGAAATTGCGGTAAACGGATTACAGCCGCAGGCTTTCAGGCTGCGCCGCACAGGCTGGAAAGCCTGTGCCACCGGTGCGCTGGTGACGTGGCGCCAGAGATCCCGGAGAATTATGACGGCCTGGCTAAAGTGACGGTGACGGTGGCGGGGCGGGCGCGCAGCAGGCTGACGCCGTCGGGTAAGTCCACGGAGACGGTGAGGCGGTGGCGGCCGGGGGCCAGGTTGCGGGTGTCCACCCGGGCCTTGAGGTCTTCGGCCGTGAGGCCTTGCACCAGGGGCCAGGGGCCTTTAAGGGTAAGGGTGACCTGGGCCGGGGACACCCTGGCCTCTTGGGGGCCGGTCCAGACGGGGATCCCGGAAAAGGTCCGGGTCAGAGTTTGGGGGCCGATCTGGATATCCGCCAGGATGGGGACCGGAGCTTTCAGGGCCAGGTGGAGGTTCTTGAAGTCCAAATCCGTGGCGATGACGGTGGGTTCTTTGAGGAAGGACAGGTCAATGGGGAGGGTGGGGATAAATTTCAGTTCGGCCAGTTCCGGGGCAGGGCCTTTCACGGTCACCTGGGCCGGGCGGGTGTTGGCGCTGACGAGCTCGTAGCCCTCGGCGGGATTATTTTCCAGGACCGGTTTGATGGGCAGGGTTCGGGTGATGGCGGCGGCCAGGGTCAGGGTGATGGGGTTGGGCTGGATGCGGACCACCTGAACCCCCCGGGGCAGGGAGAAGCTGTTGGGGCCGAGAGAGAAGGTGTGGCGGCCGCTTTTATAACCGCCCAGATCCAGGGTTTGGGTGAGGCGTGACTGGGACAGATTATTCACCATGGAGCGGGAACCGACGACCCGGACCTGAATGGCGGGGGGCACCTCGCTGGTGACCACGAGATTGTGGTCCAGATTGACCATGTCGAGGGTCATGTTGAGGGAGGTCTCGGTGCGCTCCTCACCGCTGACGGCGAACCAGAGGGCGATGGCCAGCAGCAGGGAAAGGAGCTTCAGGAGCCTATTGCGTTTTAAAGTGCCGAACCAGTTGGTCAAACCAGTTTCCTCGGTTATGGGCCGGGGTTTCCAGGAGATCCTGGAGTGCCTGACGCAGTTGCAGCCGGGTAAGATCGCGTTTCAGTTTTCCCCCCTGGGCCAGGGAGATCTGTCCGGAGGTCTCGGAGACCACCAGGGCCAGGGCGTCGCTTTGCTCGGTGATCCCCACCGCGGCCCGATGGCGGGTGCCCAGCGCGGGATCCAGGTTGGGGTTGCGGGACAGGGGCATCAGGCAACCGGCGGCGACGGCCCGGTCCCCCTGGAGAATGACGGCGCCGTCATGGGTGGGGCTGTGGGGCCAGAACAGAGTAACCAGCAACTCCTTGGTGACCAGGGCGTCCAACTTGATGGCGCCTTCGAGGAAATCCGACAGGCCGATATAGCGCTCCATGACGATGAGGGCGCCGATGTAGCGGCTGGCCATGGTGCCGGCGGCCTCACATACTTCCTCAACCGTGAGGGGGGCATGGATGCCGCCCGGGGCCAGGGCCTTTTTGCCCATGCGACTGAGAACCCGGCGGATGTCGGCCTGGAAGAGAATGATGACAATCAGCACAAAGCTCTTGACGATAATATCCAGGAGCCATTCCAGGGTAAAAAACTCCAATTGCCGGGCCACCAGATAGGCGGCAAACAGGAGGAAAAGCCCGGCCAGGACCTGGACGGCCTGGGTGCCGCGCAGGACCAGGACCACCTGGTAAATGATGATGGCGACCAGGATGATGTCGACACCATCCTGCCAGCGCAGATTGCTTAGAAATTGCCACATGGTGGAGGCGAGGGCGAATCCTTTCCGGAGATGTCAGGTGATCGGGAGGCGGAGGGTTGCGGACCCCGCCGGCCATCTCCAACTTTATGGTTAGAAGGGTTCAGAGCGATAAACGTTAAGAACGTGTGCATAATGGTGCGCAGTGCGCACCCTGATATCCGGGCCGAGAGAGTGGCGGACACGGAGCCCCCCTTCCCGAGCTGATCTCGTTAACTTCCCGCCGGGGCTGCGCTAATCGCCTCCATCACGGCCAGAAACTGGCGGGCATAGGCGACGTTGTGGGTGCGGACGATCCGCGCGCCGCGCCTCACCGCCACGGCCAGGGCCGCCAGGGTGCCGACATCCCGTTCTTCTCCGGCGGGGAGGTCCAGGATATGCCCGATGAAGGCCTTCCGGGAGGCCCCTACCAGCAGGGGACAACCCAGATCCAGGAAGACCTCAAGATGGTTCAAGATTTCCAGGTTGTGCTGCCAGGTTTTGCCGAAACCGATACCGGGGTCCAGGACCAGGAGCTCAGGCGGGAGGCCCCGGGAGGCGGCGAAATCCAACCGTTCCCGGAAGAAGTCCCGAATTTCTCCCAGCAGGTCGTGGTAGTGGGGCTGGCGCTGCATATCCCTGGGGGTGCCC
>PEWM01000215.1 GCA_002779455.1 Deltaproteobacteria bacterium CG07_land_8_20_14_0_80_60_11 | reverse complement strand
TGTGCCCGTTCCGAAAAGTTCCTCAGCACAGGTTGAAAACCTGTGCCACCAAAGGCGGGCGGGGAGGCCCGCCCCACCGACTTTCCATAGTTTCAGGTGTTCCGATGAAACCTGTATTACTTCTTAAAACCCATTTCGGTTTTGATCAGTTCCGCCCTTTGCAGGAGGAGATTATTGATTGCGTGATTTCCGGGAAAGATGCTTTTGTGCTGATGCCTACCGGCGGCGGCAAGTCGCTGTGCTTTCAATTGCCGGCGCTCATGATGCCGGGAGTGACCCTGGTTATTTCACCTCTCATCGCCCTGATGAAAGACCAGGTGGACGCCCTCAAGGCTAACGGCATTCCGGCTGAATTCATCAATAGCACGTTAACTCGCCCCGAAATTGACCAAATTCAGGCGGAGGCGCGCCGGGGGAACATAAAAATCCTGTACGCCGCGCCGGAACGCTTGATTTTGCCTGAATTTCAGCTGTTCTTGAAGACCATTACCGTCAGTCTGATTGCTATTGACGAATCCCACTGTATCAGCGAATGGGGGCATGATTTCCGTCCCGATTACCGTAACCTCATCATGCTGAGAAATATCTTCCCCGAGGTCCCGGCGATGGCTCTTACCGCCACTGCCACCAAGAAGGTGCGGGAAGATATCATCTGCCAGTTGTCACTCGCTAAAGCGAAAATATTTATCTCCAGCTTCAACCGCCCCAATCTATCGTATGCAGTGCTTCCCAAAAAAAATTCTTACGACCAACTGATTAATCTATTGCGGGAACAACAGCATGAATCCGCGATCATTTATTGTTTTTCGAGAAAAGACACCGAGCATCTGGCGGCGGATTTGCGCCAGGAGGGGTTTAAGGCGCTGCCTTATCACGCCGGGCTGGAAAGCGAGGCGCGCCGAACCAATCAAGAGAAATTCATCCGCGACGAAGCGCAAATTATCGTCGCCACGATTGCCTTCGGGATGGGCATTGACAAGCCGGATATACGTTTGGTGATTCACTATCATCTGCCGAAATCAATTGAAGGCTACTACCAGGAAACGGGGCGCGCCGGACGCGACGGACTTCCGAGCCAGTGCGTTCTTTTCTACTCTTACGCGGATACCATTAAACAGCAGTATTTTATCCGGCAGATAGAAAGTGAGGCCGAGCGGAAAAATGCCTATCGGAAGCTCGACCAGATGGTTGAATATTGCGAGCTAACAACCTGCCGCCGTCATTATTTACTTGCATATTTCGGAGAAGATTATCAACATGAAAAATGCGGCGGATGCGATATTTGTCTTTCGCCGAAAAAAGAAATTGATGCAACCATAATCAGCCAAAAAATTATGTCGGCTATTATCCGAACCGGGCAACGGTTTGGGATAAATTATATTATCGATGTACTACACGGGGCAAAGAATAAGAAAATCATTGAACGTGATCATCATAACTTGTCGGTATACGGTATTGTTGATGATTTTTCCAAGGAAGATTTAAGACGCATCATCAGTCAATTGCTTTCCAGAAAGCTGATCGTAAAAAGCGGCGATGAATATCCGATCCTTGAATTAAGCCCGCGGGGCAATGAATTTTTGAAAAAGCGGGAAGAAATTCATTTACCCAAGTTCAAATCTATCGCCAAATTATCTCAACCAAGTGATGAGTTTGAAGCCGGATACGATAGGGAGCTATTTGAGACACTGCGTGTCTGGCGCAAAAAAATCGCCGATGAACAAGGGGTTCCCCCGTATGTCGTCTTTGACGATCTGGCTCTGCGCCAGATGGCTTTTTATCTGCCGCAGAGCGAGGAGAACTTTTCAAGAATCAGCGGCGTGGGGGCGGAAAAGCTTAAACAATACGGCCAAATATTTACGGAGGTTATTCAAACCTACGCCAAGGAAAATAATCTCAGCGAAAAAGATGTTCCCGTGAAAAGATCGGCCAGGCCGCACCGGGCAAATCGTCTCGGACCGACCCATCTGGAAACCAAAAAATTGGTTCTGCAAAAAATGTCAATTGAGAAAATGGTGAGTCTGAGAGGTCTTTCGACCGGGACCATAGCAGCTCATATTGAAAAGTTGGTCAGCAGCGGAGAAAAAATTGATATCGATTATTTAAGGCCCCCGGTCGAGCGCTTCGCAACCATAAAAGCCGCATTTCAAGAATCCGGTGGGACAGCTTTGTCGCCCGTTCGGGAAATGCTGGGCGAGCAATTTTCATACGAAGAATTAAGAATAGCCAGGCTATTCTTAAAATTGTAGATGTTGAACCTCTGCGGGAGGAGTTAAGCCATGTGTGAACTCTTTGCCATGTCGGCGGGCCAGCACTACACGGCCCAGGACTACCTGCCGCTGTTTGCCGACAAGGCCCGGGCCAACATGAGCGGCTGGGGTATCGGTTTTTTCCGGGATGGACAGGTGCACATCGAAAAATCCTGTGAAGGCATCTACGAGGGGAACGTGGTGCATAACAGCTTTCAGCGCCTGGCCCGGGTGATCGGCAGCCGCATCATCATCTCCCACATCCGCTGCCCCAAGGCCGGGCATCAGCAGGAATCCCTGGCTCAGCCCCTCACCGACCATTTCCTGGACCACCACTGGCTCTTCAGCTTTACCGGGGAAGCCCGGGGAGGCCACGGCTATGACAGCCCCAGGCCCCTGATGCGGGAGCGGCTCCTGGCCGCCCGGGTCTTCGAGTTCATCCGGGACGGGTTGGAAGCGCATCAGGGGGCCTCGCCGGAACACAGTCTCTACCAGGGCCTGGCGGCGGCCTGCAAGCAGCTGATCAGCCAGTATCCCGGGGAATACGCCTTTTTCCTGGCCAACGAAACGGTGCTCTTCGCCTTTCTCAACCATGGGGAGATCCTCACCTACCACCCGCCGGAGGCCCGGGGCGAATCCGTGGTGCTGACCACGGTGTCGGGGGGCCTGACCCGATACCCGGAACACTGGTGCGCCTACGCCAATGAGGATGTGCGGCACGGCCAGATCCTCATCATTTCCGGGGCCGACCTCCTCCACCTGGGACAGGTCTGATGTGTGATCTTTTCGCCCTGTCGGCGGCGCAGCATTACACCGCGGCCACCTCGCTGCCGCTGTTCGCGGTCCGGGGGCGGCAAAACGTACATGGCTGGGGTATCGGGTTTTTTCGCCACCGCGTCCCGGTGGTGGAGAAATCCGGCGACCAGGTGTTCGCCGACGGCCGGCTCCACGTTGCCTTCCAGCGGCTGGCCCGGGTGGTCAACAGTCCTATTATTCTGGCCCACATCCGGTACAAAACCAGCGGTCAGGTGGACGAGTGTCACGCTCACCCCTTTGTCCTCCCTTTTTGGGGCCAGTCCTGGATTTTCGCCCACAACGGCAAGGCCCCGGCCATCGAGCCCTACGTCAGTTCCCACACCCCGGTGTTGGAGGCGGCCAGCGACTCGGCCCGAACCTTCGAGTTCTTGCGGGATTATTTTGCCGACGCCGAGCCCCGGCGGCCTAAAACCCCGTTCGACGTTATCCTCCGGGAGGCCCTGGTTCAACTGCTCCAGCTTTACCCCGGCAAATACAATTTTCTCCTCACCAACGGTCAGGTTATCTGGGCTTTCACCAACCACCGGCAATTCCTGATGCTCAAGGGCAGCGAAAAGCTGGAGGACGCCCTGCTCCTCACCACCATCGAGGAGGGCCTCAGCTCGGAAAACTGGCAGAAACTGGCGGCGGGGGAGGGCCGCGGGGGCCGGCTGCTGCTCATCGCCGGGGGCGACCTGGTCCTGTCGGCCGACCTGCTCCCCTGAAGCCTCCGGGCCGGGATATTTCCTCCGGCTTCCGGTTATCTTTGGCCCGCGCCAAGAATTTGCAAAAAATTTTTAATACATTGAACGGGACGCATGTCTAATATAATGTAAAACGCGACTCCCAGAATAAGGAGGTGCTGGATTTTTGGGAGCAATCCACAACCGCAGTGCGGTTTTTCTGATAGGAACGGATGGCCGCTCCCGGCCTCCGGGTAGCATAATACCCGTTACGCATGAAGGAGTACGTCAATGATATCAAGACAACGGCCTTGGGGATTCATGGCCGCCCTGGCCCTGGCGTTCGCTTTGGTTCTGAGTCCCGGATTCACCGGGGCCGCCGGGGCCGCGTCCGAAGATGTGGCCATGTTTTACGACGACCTGTCCCAATACGGGCAATGGGTGGAATACGAAAAGTATGGGCCGGTATGGCGCCCTTCTCAGGTGCCGGAGGACTGGCGGCCCTATACCAACGGCCGCTGGGTGCCCACCACCGGCGGCAATGTCTTCGAGTCCGAGGAACCGTGGGGCTGGGCCACCTACCACTACGGCAACTGGATGCCCACTGAGGGCAACGGCTGGGTCTGGGTGCCGGGGCGCACCTGGTACCCCGCCACGGTGGAGTGGCGCTCCAGTCCCGAAAGCGAGCCGGTAGAGACCTCGTATGTCGGCTGGGCCCCCACCCCGCCTCCCAACTATGAGCCGCCGCCGTCCTACGCCCCGCCGTCCTATTACCAGGGAAGCCCGGTGACGGATGCGATGACCTCGCCCCTGTGGATTTTCGCCAGGGCGGCCCAGTTTCTGCTGGGTTTCGGGCAGCCCTACACGCCGGGCTATTCCTATATGAGCTCCGGGATCCTGGTACCCCCGGCCTATGTGCCGGTATTCTTTTCCCGGACGGTGTTCATCCCGGCCTACGCCACCCCGGCCTATTACCCCCCGGCTTTTTTCGGCGGCCGGCGATTCGGCGCCGGCTACTATAACATGGGCCCCTCGGCGGCGTACATCTCCCGGGTCACCAACATCAACCGGACGGTCATCAACCAGACTATCATCAAGAACTCCAATAACCTCACCCGGATTCACAATGTGGTGCCGCCCCGGGGGGTGGTCGACCGCCACGGTTATGTCAGGCAGATTATCCCGCCGGCCCTGGCCCAGGGCCACCGCCTGCCGCCACCCCAGTTGACGTCAAATGTCAAACTGGCCCAGGTTAACCTGAACCGGCCCAACTTCGTGCCGCCGCCTAAAAACGTCCCCCGGATCACCGCCACTATCCCCCGGGTCCAGCCCGCGGCGCTGCAGCCGGGCCGGGGCCTGCCGGGCACGGGGTTGCCCGCCGGGGCCACCATGCCCCTGACTCCCCAAATGACCCAGCAGATTCAAAAGCTGCCGCCGCAACAACGGTTCGAACCGGCGAAGGCGCAGCCCTTCAAACCGGCGGCGGCCCAGCCGGGACCGGGGCAACCCGGCGCCCCGCCTAAAGCGGGACAGGTTGGGGCCCCGGTCAAACCGGCCCCGGTGCAACCCGGTGGCCCGCCAGCCGGTCAGGTCAAACCCGGAGAATTTCACCCGGGTGTCCGGCCTGGGACCCCAACTGCCCCGGCTACTCCAGGGGCCACCCAACGTGGTACGGCGCCTTTGCCCCCGGGGGCCAAGGGACCGGCACCGGAACAACGGCGGCAGCAGGAACTTGAACACCAGGGACTGCAGCGCGGCGGCGCCCCCGGTCAGGTAAAACCGCAGCCGCAGGCGCCGTCTCGGGTCCAGCCCCAGCCCCAACCCCAGGTGCAGCCCCGGCCGCAGCCGCAGCCGCAGCCACGGCCTCAACCACAGGTAGCGCCGCGGCCCCAAGTGCAACCGCGGCCTCAGCCTCAGGTCCAACCGCAACCGCAGCCACGGCCTCAACCACAGGTGCAACCAAGGCCGCAACCTCAACCCCAAGTGCAGCCGCGGCCTCAGCCCCGGCCTCAACCGCAGGTGCAGCCGCGGCCTCAGCCCCAGCCGCGGCCTCAGCCCCAGGTAGCGCCGCGGCCTCAACCGCAGCCGCAGCAACAACAACGCCAACCACAGCCAAAGAAGGAAGATCCCAAGAAGAAGCCGCCGCCACAACCATAATCGCCCCGGCGCCAGCTGACGCCGGCTAACCCCAGGTCCTGCCCCTTACCGGGCGGGGCCTGGGCCTCATTGCGCCCCGGCGAGGGCGGCCGCATTGACCACGGCTCCCGGCGGAGCCGCAGCCATTTTCCCCGAAAGGAGGACGTATGCCCCACATCGAAGCCATCCGCGCCCAAGAAATCCTGGATTCCCGGGGCCAGCCCACCGTGCTGGCCGAACTCCGGCTGGACAACGGCATCCGCACCCAGGCCATGGTGCCCTCGGGGGCGTCCACCGGCGAGAACGAGGCCCTGGAACTGCGGGACGGCGGCCCCCGCTACCTGGGCAAGGGGGTGCTGAAGGCCGTCAGCCACGTCGATGAAGTAATCCAGCCGGCCCTGAAAGGCGTCAACCCCCTGGAGCAGGACCTGATCGATCAGACCATGTGCCGGCTGGACGGCACCCCCACCAAGAGCAAGTTGGGGGCCAACGCTATCCTGGCGGTCTCCATGGCGGTGGCCCGGGCCGGGGCCGCGGTCTCCGGCCTGCCCCTGTACCGTTATCTGGGGGGCGCCGGGGCCGCCTCTCTCCCCATGCCCATGCTGAACGTCATCAACGGCGGGGCCCATGCCGGAAACAACCTGGATATTCAGGAGTTTATGATCATGCCGGTGGGCGGCCCCTCCTTCAAGGAAGCCCTGCGCATCGCCGCGGAGGTGTTCCAGACCCTGAAAAAGGTCCTGGCCTCCCGGAAGCTGGGCACGGGCGTGGGCGACGAAGGCGGCTTCGCCCCGGATTTGCCCTCCCATGAGGCCGCCCTGGACCTGATCGTGGCGGCCGTGGAACAGGCGGGGTATCGTCCCGGGGAAGATGTGGTCCTGGCCCTGGACCCGGCGGCCTCGGAGTTTTTCGACAAGGCCGCCGGGCAATACGTCTTCAAAAAAGGCGATGGTTCCCGCCGGTCCGCCGCCGCCATGACGGAGTACTATCGGGAGTTGGCCGCCCGGTACCCCATCGTCTCCCTGGAAGACGGCCTGGGCGAAGACGACTGGGACGGCTGGGTGCACCTCACCCAGGAATTGGGCGGCCGGCTGCAACTGGTGGGGGACGATATCTTCGTCACCAACGTCCAGTACTTAAAACGCGGCATCGAAGTGGGTGCGGCCAACGCCATCCTCATCAAACTCAACCAGATCGGCACCGTCACCGAGACCCTGGAGGCCATCGGCCTGGCCCGGCGTTACGGCTATCGCGCCGTCATTTCCCACCGCTCCGGGGAGACCGAGGACAGCTTTATCGCCGACCTGGCGGTGGCCACCGGCGTCGGGCAGATCAAGACCGGGTCCGTGTCCCGGTCCGAACGCATCGCCAAGTATAACCGGCTCCTGGTCATCGAGGCCGAGTTGGGGGCGGCGGCCCGGTTCCGGGAAGACCCGTACTGGCTGAAGCGGAGCTGACCAGCGCGGTCGCCGGGGAGGAGCAGGCCCTCCAGCCGCTCCTCCAGGCCAGTATCATCGCCACCGCAAAACTAACCTTGAGCGGGGAAGGCGACGATTTACCTCTGGTCCCCAATAAAGTTTTCGGGGTTTGAAACTGACATTCTTTAAACATGAAATAACTAACGTTCCACGGAACAATCACGGCCAACAAAGGAGCCTTTTTCATTGCCCACAGTTTTCTCTTTTGCGGTCTTACCAGTTGGGTTTATTTTTGACTTTTTTTTGGGGTAATGTTATCGTGCCTTAACTTTTGGGATAATCCAGGCCTGCATCACAAGGGGGAGAAAATGGTGCGGCGTTCGTGGATCAGTGGCCTGATGGTCATGGCGCTGGCGGCGTTCGTGTTGCTGCCGGGAAGGGTGAATGGGGCGGAGTTCGACGTCAGCAAGTTCAACCAGGAAGTGGGACTGCGCTTGGCGTACGGGAAAAACACCAAGAAGGCCACGGTCCACCTTTACAGCTTACTGCCCCGCTGGGGCATCTTTCTCATGCCCCCGGGCAAAAAATGGGGGCCCTTCGGAGCCTCGTTCGTGGTGGAAGGCATCGCCAGCATCGCCGGGGCCGATGAGGTCGGTTTTGAACTGGGCTTCACCCCCATGGTGAAGTTCAGCTGCCTCCTCTTTCCCTCCGTCCTGGCCTATATCGAAGGGGGCGCCGGGCTCATCACCGAGAGCATCAACAGCCCGGCCCTGGCCCATGCCTTCAACTTCACCCCCCAGGCGGGCGGCGGCTTCGACATCGCCCTGACCCCCCAAATGGCCCTGTCGGTGGCTTACCGGTTCCGTCATTCCTCCAACGCCGGCATCTATAAGGAAAACCCCGCCTTTAACGTTAACTTTTTTCAGGCCGGCCTGAATTATTACTATTAGGACTACGGTTCTTAGAAGGCGCGGGTTCTCTCCCTCCGTCCCCAGGCTCCCCTGCCGGTCACTGTTGGGGTAACTTAACCAACTTGGGGAAAAATGGCGACGGCACGATACTCCTTGACATCTTCAGTAATAATTCTTAAATAATAATCAGCCATGGAAAATCTCATCCAGCAATTGCGGGACCGCCGGATTGCGGTGACCCCGCAGCGCCTGGCGGTAATGGCCATCCTGAAGAACCGGCGGGACCATCCCACTGCGGATCACATCTATCAGGAGGTGCGGCGGCAGCTGCCGGCCATTTCTTTTAACACCGTGTATAAGACCCTGGAGATTTTGTGCCAGAGAGGCATGGTGATCAAGGTTAACCCCCTGCACGCCGTGGCGCGTTACGACGGCGAAACGGGGCCACATGCCCACCTCATCTGCCGGCAGTGCCACTACATCATCGACCTGAAATGGGAGGCCTCAGAAGTCCCCTCCTTACCGGCGGCGGACCTGCACGGCTTCCAGATTGAACATCCGTCTCTGACGTTCTGGGGCCTTTGTCCCCGGTGTCAGCAACGAGAATCCCACGAGGAGGACTAACATGGCCATAGCAGTAGGACAGGAATATCGCTGTAAGGTATGCGGCAACAGGGTGAAGGTAGTGGAAGCCGGCGGGGGCGTGTTGGTCTGCTGCGGCATTCCCATGAAGCTGGAAAGCGACAAATAGGTCGAAGGGGCGGCAGGTTGGCCGGCCGCTTTTTCTTCCCCTCCTGACTGTGCAGAAGAGTCTTCCGTGCGTCCTACGCACCAATTGATGATCGGGAACGGCGGGCAGTGCCCGCCCATATTTTCCGCCGCCTTAGCCGGGGGCGCCGTCCTGATCGGGTACGGCGCTGTCGCCGGCCAAGATCTCCAGGGCCCGGCGGGCCGCCCGCTGCTCCGCCTCTTTCTTGGTGCGGCCTTCCCCCTGAGCCAGTGGCAGGTCTTGGAGACGCACCTCTACCTGGAAATGTCGGGCGTGGCCGGGTCCGCTTTCGGCCATCAGGTGATATGCAGGTGAGGCCTTGTAGCGGGCATGGGTAAACTCCTGCAGCGAGGTCTTGAAGTCCTGTCCAGGCAAGGCGGTGGAAATCAGCGGGCTGAACCAGCGTTCCGTCAGGCGCGCCGCCGCCGTAAGACCTCCGTCCAGATAGACCGCCCCCAGCAGCGCCTCCAGGGCATTGGCCAGGAGGGAGGGCTTTTCCCGGCCCGCCTGCCGCTCTTCCCCCCGCCCCAGCAAGAGGTGGGCCCCCAAACCCAGGCGCCGGGACAGGGCCGCCAGTTGCCTGGCATTAACCAAAGCGGCCCGCCCCCGGGACATCTCCCCTTCGGAACTCTCGGGAAACCGGGCCAGCAGCAGGGCGCTGACGGTGAGGGCCAGGACCGCGTCCCCCAGGAACTCCAACCGTTCATTGCTGGGTCCGCTCCCCGGGTTATCATGGGCATACGAACTGTGGCGCAGGGCCTGATCCAGCCGCCCCAGATTCTGGAAGCGATGGTCCAGCCGCTGGGCCAGGTTCTCCAGCTCTTGCCGCCGGGCGGGGGGCAGGTCTGCCGGCTTAAGCGCCATCAGCTCCGGGCCCCCGGCCACCGGCAGGGAAGTGCGCTTTTCTCCCTGAGTGCCATCTGTTTGCCTCCATTTCCGGAAAAATAAGGGATCCCGAAAAAAAAAATCAGGGAAACCCTGATTGCCGGGGTCAGGCATCGCCTGTAGCTTAGGGGTAACCTCACCGGCCCAAGGTTTCTGCGGCTGACGGCCTTAAGGCAAGCGGGGTGAAACTCTGGTAGGAAAGGAGATGTCATGGAGGCCCTCATGCAGGTGTTGGAGTCCACGATGGAGGTCCGGGATCCCTATACTGTCGGTCATCAGCGGCGGGTAAGCCAGATAGCCTGTACCATCGGCAGGGAGATGAGACTTTCCGAGGATCGCCGGCGTGATCTGCGCATGGCCGGCATGCTCCACGACCTGGGCAAGTTCGCCATCCCCTCGGACCTCCTTTCCAAGCCGGGGAAACTCACCCCCGCGGAGTTCGCCCTGATTAAAACCCACCCCCAGGTGGCGTATAATATTCTTTTGCCTATCACCCTCCCTGGCAAGACTGCCCAGATTATCCTCCAGCATCACGAGAGGATGAATGGCTCCGGCTATCCTCAGGGTCTGAAGGGGGAGGAAATCCTCCTGGAAGCCAGGATCCTGGGCGTGGCCGATGTGATGGAGGCCATGTGCTCCCACCGTCCTTACCGCGCCTCCCGGGGCCTGGCCGAAACCCTGGATGAACTCACCAGGAATAAAGGAATCCTCTACGATGCGGCCGTGGTGGACACCTGCCTGAACCTCTATGGGCAAGGCCTGCCGGCCCCACGACCGGTGAGCGCCGGCCCGGTCCCCCTGGCGGTTATTATGCCTCACCCTCCGGTTCCCCGGGCCCAAGAAATGGTTCCCGGCGTGTGCGCCTTGCCTCAGGCCGTGGCCGGCAAAACGCAGACCTGGGCCAAATTGCGCCCCAAGGGGCATCGTTCCTGGATGCACATCGGCTCAGTCTCCATCATGGCATGGCTGATCATGGCTTCTATAAGAAGCTTCTAAGTTCGAGATCAGCTAAAACCAAACGCCCCTCCGATTAATTCCCTATCCCGCCAACCGGCATGGCGCGCCGAGCCAGCACCAGGGTCCGGCCGCTACTTCACGCCAGGATGTTCCCCATACCGGGGTGCATCCAACCAAGTTAACGTATCATGAGATGAAGGGACGCCGGCGGCGCCGTTGCGCCGGAAGCCTCTCCGGCTAGCCGGAGGGCCGGTCGGTAAGGAGAGGCGCCACGGGTTCGGCCAGGATCTTCTGACTGATGCCCCGTCCCAGGGCCACCCGGCCACCATTGACGCCCACGATAATGAGGCCGCGATTATTTTGGATGACTTCCACTTCCCGTCCCAGGTTGAGGCCCATGGCCAGCAACCGGGCCCGCAGCATCCGGCCACCCCGATGCCCGGTGATTCTTACCCGCCGCCCGGCCGGGGTCTCGGCCAGAGACTGTTCCAAGGGTCCGCCTGCATCCGCCATGACATTTCCGTCCTTCTCCGAGACAGCCAAGTTACTCCGCCTCCTGGCAGGTGGCGCAAAGCCCTTGCACCTGCAACTGGTGGCCTTTAATGCGATAGCCGTATTCCCGGGCCAGGTGCGCTTCGAGGCGTCCCATTCCCGGCTCCTCGAACTCCAGCACTTCGCCGCACCCCAGGCACCGCAGGTGACTGTGGCGGGCGTGCCCGTAAATGTGCTCATAGTGCCAGTGGCCGTCGCTGAAATCCACCTCCCGGACCAGGCCGCAATCCATGAACAGCGGCAGGGCGCGGTAGATGGAGGCCTTGGACACCTTTGAGCCCTTGTCCCTGAGCTTCAGGTGGAGTTCGTCCACATCGAAATGTCCGTGTATCTCAAAAATTTCTTGCAGTATCTGCTCCCTCTCCGGGGTGCGCCTCAACCGGCGCCCGCGGATATATTCCCGGAATACCTGGATCTCCGATTTCATCACCATGCCCGGACTAATGAGTCGATGTAATTGAGAATCAATTACAATAATACTTTATTCCGGCGAGAAGTCAAGGGAATTCTGGGATGAACTGATACGTGCCCGAAGAAGTACCCGGAGTGACGACCCTCTGGAAAAAGTATTTGGGGGGCTCAAAGCGGCCACCCTTACCCTTGCAATTCTTACCAAAATACCAACAACTCCCCCAGACCCTGGCTTCGACGCCTTGCCGGGGGGTAGGGGTGAGTTTCAGGGAAGGGGCGGCTCAAACGTCGGCATCCGGGCCGGGAGTTCCGGGACCGGGGACCGGGGGGCGGTCGTCTACGATTCCCATTGACGGGCCGGGGCAGCCCGTTTATGATGAATGCTCAACCAATGCATAACCTGGGCCTCTCCGGTTCCCAGGTTGGCAAGGTCAGCTCGGGGGGCCGGCGATTACCTCGGGTCTGAAAAGTTCAAGGTTCAAAGTCAAGAGCAAGGGCTGGCATGAACTTTTTATAATTTACGGGTGGGCCGAAGGCCCATGAATGACTGTCACGAAAGTTCTTTAAATCGGTGGCGCAGGCTTTCCAGCCTGTGCCAAAGTAGCAGGTTAGTCGGGCACAGCCTGGAAAGGCTGTGCCACCAGGCAATAACAGCTTTTAATGTTTTAAGGGCAATGCTGTTCACTTAAAGGGCGGCGGTCAAAATGTAGGGCGGGCACTGCCCGCCAAAATCCTTAAAACTAACAG
>PEWM01000091.1:12237-12379 GCA_002779455.1 Deltaproteobacteria bacterium CG07_land_8_20_14_0_80_60_11 | reverse complement strand
GCCGATGGCGGCAACGCGGCCAACAGGGCCAGGAGCAAGGGCCCCAACTTACCAAAAACCGCCCACCATGACCGCATGGCTCTCCTCGCTGGTCGCCGTTGCAAGCCGGTTTACCGAACATAATACCTTTGGCAGTATATGC
>PEWM01000091.1:3909-12224 GCA_002779455.1 Deltaproteobacteria bacterium CG07_land_8_20_14_0_80_60_11 | reverse complement strand
GTGGGCAATGGCCACCTACATTTTTCTGTTACGGAAAATTCATTTCATGGTGCGTGAGACGCTACGATTGGTGGCACCGGCATCTTGCCGGTGCAGGCGCACAGGCTGGAAGCCTGTGCCACCAATGCGTTGCATGATTTATGAGGGAGGGCGACCCAACGGGTCGCCCCTACATGTTCTTATGGGATTGCCGGTGGGGTTTGGGGAGGGGGGAAGGGCACTTACAAAAAAGCCCTTAGCCCCTTCCCCAAAGCATTTCTTCAATCTTTAATCCCGCGGCTCCTTGCCGTTCAGGGCCTCGATCTGCTCCTGGGTGAGGCCGAAGCGGCGTTGGCGCTGCTGGTAGATTTCCAGGGCCGTGAGGAACTCGTTCTCCCGGAAGTCAGGCCACAGGGTCTCGGTGACGTAGAGTTCGGTGTAGGCCGACTGCCAGAGGAGGAAGTTGCTCAGGCGGTACTCGCCGCTGGTGCGGATGATGAGGTCGGGGTCGGGCATGCCGGCGGTGTAGAGGTGGCGGGCGAACCGGGCGGCGTCGATGTCCTCGGGCGTCAGAAGCCCCGCCGCGACCTCCCGGGCCAGGCTTTGAACCGCATGGACGATTTCGCTGCGCCCGCCGTAGCTCAGGGCCAGGGTCAGGTCCATCCGGGCCCCGGCGGCCGTGGCGGCGATGGTCTGCTCCAGGTCCCGCTGCACCGCCTCGGGGAGCTGCGACAGGTCGCCGATCGCCTTCAGGGCGATCTGGTTATCCCGCATCTCGGAGAGCTCCCGGTGCAGGTAGCGCCGGAGCAGGGCCATGAGGACCCGTATCTCCATGCCGGGCCGTTGCCAGTTTTCTTCGGAAAAGGCAAAGAGGGTGAGGTAAGAGATGCCCAGCTGGCGCGCCAGGCGGGTCACCACCCGGACCGACTCGGCGCCGGCCACGTGGCCCCGCACCCGGTGAAACCCCCGGCGCTGGGCCCAGCGGCCATTGCCATCCATGATGATGGCCACGTGACGGGGGATTTTTTGGGGGTCCAGAGGCTTGGAATTATCCGTCAACGCGATCCCCCGGCCCCTTGTAAAGCAGTTTCCCGTGCAAATTCAGCCGACTTCATAGGCAATGCAGTCGATGAGCCAATTTATTTTACCGAAAACCAAAAACTGAAAACCCAAAACCCCTTTAAAATGACATGATCTCCTTTTCTTTTTCGGCTGCCTGGACTTCCGCTTTCTTGGTGTATTCATCGGTGATCTTCTGGACTTCATCCTGGCCCCGGTGGGCGTCGTCTTCGGCCAGGATCTTCTCTTTCTTCATCTCCTTGAAATCCTCGTTGGCTTCCCGGCGGACGTTGCGCAAGGCCACCTTGGCCTCTTCCTCCATCTTTTTCACCATCTTGACGAGATCCTTCCGGCGTTCGGTGGTGAGGGCCGGAATGGGCAGACGGATGATCTTGCCGTCGTTGACCGGATTCAGGCCCAGGTCGGATTTGAGGATGGCCTTTTCGATATCCCCCAGCACGGAGGAATCCCAGGGTTGGACGGTGAGCAGCCGGCTCTCCGGCGCCGCCAGGGAAGACACCTGGTCCAGGGGCATGGTGGTGCCGTAGCACTCCACCTTGATCCCTTCCAGCAGGGCCACGGAAGCCCGCCCGGTGCGCACCCGGGAGAGGTCCCGGGCCATGGCCTCCAGGACCTTGTCCATCTTGCGTCTGGTTTCGTTGAGGACCTCATCTTTCATCGCCGCGCGTCTCCACGATGGTGCCCACCACTTCTCCGAGCACCACCTTTTTCATATTTCCCGGCTCCAGCAATTTGAAGACGATGATGGGGATATGCTGTTCCATGGCCATGGTGATGGCGGTGCTGTCCATGACCCGGAGGGATTTTTCCAGGACCTCGAAATAGGTGAGGCGGGAAAAAATCTGCGCCTGGGCGTCTTTTTCCGGGTCCCGGTCGTAGATGCCCGCCACCCTGGTACCCTTGAGGATGGCCTCGGCCCCGATCTCGGTGGCCCGCAGGGCCGCGGCGGTATCCGTGGTAAAGTAGGGGCTGCCGGTGCCGGCGCCGAAGACCACGATCCGGCCCTTTTCCAGATGGCGCATGGCCCGGCGGCGGATATAGGGCTCCGCCACCTCGTTCATGGTGATGGCGCTCATGACCCGAGTGGGCGCCCCGACTTTCTCCAGGGCGTCCTGGAGGGCCAGGGCGTTGACCACGGTGGCCAGCATCCCCATGTTGTCGGCCACGGCCCGGTCAATTCCCTGGGCGCTGGCTTCCAGGCCCCGGAAGATGTTGCCGCCGCCCACCACGATGCCGATTTCCACCTTCAGGTCAACTACGCCCTTGATCTCCCGGGCGATGGCTCTCAGGGTGTTGGGGTCCAGGCCGAATTTCTTCTCCCCAGCCAGACTTTCGCCGCTCACCTTGAGGAGGATGCGGCGATATTTGAGGGGCGCCGATGCCATGGGACCCTCGCTCAAGCGCCCACCTGGTAGCGGATGAACCGTTTGACTTTCAGTTCCTTGCCCCCCAGAGAAGCGCCCACTTCCTTGAGGAATTGGGTCACGGTGAGGTCCGGGTTCTTCACGAAGGTTTGCTCCACCAGGCAGACTTCCTTAAAGAATTTCTCCAGGCGGCCGGTGACCATCTTCTCGATGATCTGTTCCGGCTTGCCGCTCTCTTGGGCCTGGGCCGCGTAGATGGCCTTTTCCTCAGCGATGAGCTCCGGGGAAATTTCCTCCCGGCCCACGGCCGCAGGGATAGTGGCGGCCACCTGCATGGCCAGGTCCTTGGCCGCGGCCAGGGCTCCGGGCACGGCGCCGCCGCCGCTTAACTCGAGCATGACCCCGATCTTGCCGCTGTGGTGGATGTAGGCGGTCACCAGGTCGCCCTGATAGCGGGTGAAGTGCCGGATGCGGATGGCCTCCCCGGTCTTGGCGATCACTTCATTGAGGTAATCGGTCACCGTGAGGCCAGCCCGATGCGGGCAGGGCTGGGTCAGCAACTCTTCCACACTTTCCAACGCCACCGCGGCCAAATGCTCCGTCAGCCTGGCGCCTAACTCCACAAAGGCCGGGGTCTTGGCTACAAAATCCGTTTCGCAGTTGACCTCCAGCAGGATGCCGGATTTCTGGTCCGGGGCGATGGACGCCCAGACCGCGCCTTCGGAGGTAACCCGGTCGGCCCGTTTGCTGGCCACGGCCAGGCCCTTCTGGCGCAGGTAGGCCACCGCCGCCTCCAGGTCGCCGCCGGTTTCTTTCAACGCTTTCTTGCAATTCATCATCCCGGCGTCGGTCTGATTACGCAGGGTTTTTACCAATTCAGCCGTAATTTCCAACGTGTGCCTCCTTAGAATGGAGGGTTCCGATTGACCTCAGACGACCAAAGGCGAGCACAGGCGACCGCAGTATGGCCCAGCCGAGACCGCCTCAGCCTGGATGCGACCCCCTTGCACATGGCCACGCAGGGGCGGTGAGGGCACCGCCCCTACAGTTGGTTGCGCCTTTAGTCAACCGTGAACCCCTTAAAGCTTATGCACTGCCAGGACTACCGGTCAAGCCTCGGGTTCCGCCGCGGCCGCCGCTTCCGGGGGCGGGGCCTCCACCACCGGCGGCGTCTCGGCCTCGACCTCGGCCTCGGCCATCTCCTTGTCGGTGATGGCCTGGAGCCGTTCTTCGGCCAGCTTCTTGCCGTCCAGCACGGCGTCGGCCACCCGGGAGGTGAGGAGGCGAATGGCGCGAATGGCGTCGTCATTGCCCGGGATGGGGTAGGTGATCTCCGTGGGGTCGCAGTTGCTGTCCACGATGGCCAGAAGCGATATCCCCGTCTTCTGCCCTTCCGCCACCGCGATGTCTTCCTTCCGGGGGTCGACGATGTAGACGATATCCGGCAGGCGGCCCATATTCTTGATGCCGCCCAGGGAGCGCTCCAGCTTGGCGGCCTTCTTTTCCATCATCAGAATTTCTTTTTTGGGAAAGCGCTTGAGGGTGTCGTCCTCCTTCATGGCCTCAAACTCCTTGAGGCGCTTGATGGAGCGGCTGATGGTCTGGTAGTTGGTGAGCATGCCTCCCAGCCACCGGTGGTTGACGTAAAACATGCCGCAGCGCTTGGCCTCTTCGGCAATGGCGTCCTGGGCCTGCTTCTTGGTGCCCACGAACAAGACGATGCCGCCGTTGGCGACCGTGTCCACCACGTAGTTGTAAGCGACTTTAAAGAACTGGACGGTCTTTTGCAGGTCGATGATGTGAATGCCGTTTCTGGCCCCGAAGATGTAAGGCCCCATCTTGGGATTCCAGCGGCGGGTCTGGTGGCCGAAGTGGACCCCGGCCTCCAGCAACTCCTTCATGGTGACATACGACATAAACTTCCTCCTGGTTGGTCCGCCGCGCCGCATCCCGGCGGGGCCACCGATCACCTGTGGTCGGCACCAGCCCGCCCTCACGGCGCGTGAGAATTTTTCAAATCTATTGTTTATAACAGAACTATCGAGGCTTGACAAGGGTTTTCGGGAGATAAATAGCTATCAGCAGCCAGCTTTCAGCCAAGCCTCAGGATTGGCGAAGCCGGTCATCATGTGGGCTGCGTCCGGCGCACCCTGCTTTTTCCCCTCGGGTGGCACAGCCTTTCCAGGCGGTGCAAAAATCCTCGCACAGGCTAGAAAGCCTGTGCTACTGAATTTGAGTCTTCATAGGGCGGGCCATGCCCGCCGAATTCCGGCGGCCACGGGCCGCCCTATGAAATTAAACCGCAGAAAAGTCGGGGCCTTATATCACCCGCTAAAGGGCGTAATGGGGGGCGGGATAGGGCCTGGGGCCGGGGATGCCGGCGCGGTGAAGCCGAAATGGCGCAAGGCCGGGTTCTTCAGGAGCACGCCCCCGGCCACCAAGGCGGCGATGCAGGCGCCGCCGGTGATCGACGGACCCGCGCCGGCGTAGTGCGCCGCGACCCCGTACAAGATGCTCCCCACCGGGGCGAAGCCCATGACGATGACCCCGAATAGGCTCATGAGGCGGCCCCGCAGTTCATCCGGCACGTGGAGTTGCAGCAGGCTGTTGCCGGTGGACAGCTGGGTCACCAGGCCGAACCCGGCCAGCGC
The DNA here is from genome assembly GCA_002779455.1 of Deltaproteobacteria bacterium CG07_land_8_20_14_0_80_60_11. GTDB lineage: Bacteria > Desulfobacterota > Desulfobaccia > Desulfobaccales > 0-14-0-80-60-11 > 0-14-0-80-60-11. The sequence continues at coordinate 7,150 of PEWM01000091.1, read as the reverse complement.
CATGCAGCCCAGGGCGGCGTAATAGTTGCGGCAGAGCCCCAGACCCATCAGCCCCAGGAGGAACAGGCCCAGGCCCGCCAGAAACGAGGGCATGGGCGGGCGGCGCGTGAGCCGCCGGGCCAGGGTGAGCCCACCGGCGAAGGCCCCCAGGCCGCTCATGGCCATGAGCAGACCGAAGCCCCGGGGCCCCACCCCGAGGGTGTCCCGGGCCAGAATGGGCAGCAGCACGAAATACGGTATGGCGAAGACCGCCACCGTGGTCATCAGCACCAGGATCAGCCTCAGTTCCCGGCGATCCAGCAGGTAGTCCTTGAGCTCCTTCCAGGCCAGGAGAAAGGGTTTCCAGGGCGCGGCCTGGCTCGGGGGCAGCTTGATGAGCATGAGGGCCAGGAGCACCGCCAGAAAGCTGGCGGAGTTGAGGAAGAAGCAGTTGGCCATGCCCACCGCCCCGATGATCACGCCCCCCACCGCCGGTCCCATCACCCGGGTGGCGTTGAACAGGGTGGAGTTGAGGGCGATGGCGTTGGGCAGGTCCGGTTTGCCCACCAGGTCCACGATGAAGGCCTGACGCACCGGGATGTCAAAGGCCATGGCCGTGCCCGACAGAAAGACCAGGGCGCAGAGCATCCAGAGCTGGACCACTTTGACTTCCACCAGCACCCCCAGGACCAGGGCCAGGAGCATGAGGACGGCCTGGGTGATGAAGAGCAGCCTGAGCTTGGAGGCGTGGTCGGCCACCACCCCGCCGAGGAACGAAAAGAGGAGCACCGGCAGGGTCTGCAGCGCCCCCACCAGGCCCAGGTAGAAGGCGGAGTTGGTGAGCACCAGGACCAGCCAGCTGAAGGCCACGGACTGCATCCAGGACCCGGTGAGGGAGATCATCTGGCCGGAGTAGAACAGCCGGAAATTGCGGTGGCGCAGGGCCGCAAAGGTGGAAAACCGCACCGGGTTCATTTCAGCTCCCACATCAGCTGGCGCATGGTCAGAATCACTCTTCGCTCGGATCCAGGATCGGAGATTCGCCTATGGGGTCAGACGCTCTGCCGGCAACCGGCGCCGCCTGATTGCCTTAATGATAAGGAAAGACCCCGGCTTGTGCAATGGTCAGGGACCGGGTTCCGTGGACCACCCGGGCGACGGACGCCACAGGCGGCGGGCTTGACAAGGGCTCGGCCCCGGGTCTATATATATACCAAATACTTAGACCTCGGAGACCTGGGAAATGTTTGCCCTCAGACACTTGATCGAAGCTCTAGCCACCATCCTGAACCTGGCCCTGACGATCTACATGTGGGTGATCATCGCCCGGGCCCTCCTGTCCTGGGTCAATCCCGACCCCTATAACCCCATCGTCCGGTTTTTGTACAACGTCACCGAACCGGTCCTGGGGTGGGTCCGGCGCCGGGCGCCCGTGGTCTTCGGCGGTCTGGACCTCGCCCCGCTGCTGGTACTGCTGGCCATCGTTTTCCTGCAGCGCTTCCTGATCTCCACCCTGGTGGATCTGGCGCTGCGCCTCGGCTGAGGGCGGATTCCTGCGCCTCATGTCCCCCTTTTTTCAGCCTACCTCCCAGGGATACCTGCTGCGCCTGACGGTGGCGCCCGGGGCCCAGCGCACCCAGGTGGTGGGCCTGTACGGCGACCGCCTCAAGGTCCGGCTGGCGGCCCCGCCGGAAAAAGGCGCGGCCAACCGTGAACTCATCAACTTTTTGGCCCGATCCCTCAACCTCCCCAAGAGTTCCCTCAAGCTCACCCTGGGCGCCCAAAGCCGGTCCAAAGTGGTGGCGGTGTACGACCTGTCCCCGGACCTGGGCCAACGCCTCGGTCGTCTGGTGCCTCCCTCCCAAGAAATCGCCTGATTTTGTCGGCAACCCGGCGCGGCCATCCTTGACAATGGCTAGTCGGATGATAACCATTATGAGCAAATCCAAGGTGAGCCGACATTTGTAATCCCAAGGGGTTTGTGGTTGTTTCGGGATGCCGACCTATTATGAAATTCTGGAGGTCTCGCGGGAGTCGACTCTGGAGGAGATCAGAACCGCTTACCGGCGGTTGGCCCTCACGTATCACCCGGATAAGAACCCCGGGGATCGGGTGGCGGAAGACCGATTCAAACAGATTTCCGAAGCTTACCAGGTCCTGGCCGACCCGGAAAAGCGCCAGCTTTACGACCTCTACGGTGATGCCGGGCTGGCGGGTCTGGACTTAGGCGGCTTCGAGGATATCTTCAGCTCATTCGGGGAGGTCTTCGAGGATTTCTTCAGTTTCGGGCGCTCCCGGAACCGGCCGGATCAGCCCCAACCCGGCGCGGACCTGCGACAGCCGGTGGTGCTGACCCTGGAGGAAGCCGCCCGGGGACTGGATACCAGCCTGAGTGTGGAACGCCGCGTCAGCTGCCCGCGGTGCCAGGGCGACGGGGCGGAACCCGGCTGTCCGCGCCAGACCTGTTCCTGCTGCCGGGGTAAGGGGCAGGTCAGCCAGTCCCAGGGGCTTCTGAAAATCTTCAACACCTGTCCGGATTGCCAGGGGGCCGGCGTCATCATCACTTCTCCCTGCTCCGCCTGCCAGGGCGCCGGGGTCATCAACGAAAAAAAGCAGATCCAGGTGCATATCCCGCCGGGGGTGGATACGGGCACCCGCCTGCGCCTCCGGGGAGAAGGGGAAGCAGGGCGCCACGGGGCGCCGCCGGGGGATCTCTACCTGGAAATGTGCGTCGCCCCCCATCCCATCTTCACCCGCAAGCGCCAAGATCTCTATTACCGCTCCCAAATCTCTTTCGTCGAGGCCGCGCTGGGGACGGAAGTGGAGGTTCCCACCCTGACGGCCTCAGCCCGCCTGGCTATTCCCCCCGGCACCCAGCCCGGGGCCAGCTTCCGCATTCCCGGCCTGGGTTTGCCCGGCCTGCGGGGCAAATCCGCCGGCGACCTGTTGGTGGTCGTGGACCTCCAAACCCCCACCCAGCTCTCGGTGCAACAGAAGCAACTTCTCCAGGAGTTCCTCAGGCTGAAGGATACCGGGGGATTGGACGGGTTCAAGGGGATGGGAGCCTGAAGGGAATGAGCCGGACCTGCCTGCGAAAAACTGACTTCTGCCCCGTTATCTGATAACATCCGGCTGACGAGAGAGATCGCCTGGGAGTTTAAACTGAGACCTGAGCGTCGCCGGCTGCCGTTTCGGGGCCGGAACCGCCCCCATCCTGCCTAAATTCACCTTATGATGAACTAGAAAAAGCAGGCATAATGAG
>PEWM01000091.1:0-3870 GCA_002779455.1 Deltaproteobacteria bacterium CG07_land_8_20_14_0_80_60_11 | reverse complement strand
TGGCCACTGACAACTTTTCCAAGCGGATACCCAAACATGGCCATTTGTCCTTGCCTTTGCTGAGACGCATCTTATCTTATATTACAAATCATACGGGCGGCAAGGGCTGAAACAATCCGCCGCAGTTGGGGCGCGGCCATTGCCGACCTGGAGATACAGAAAAAATCCCCTGAAGAAAAGGAGTCAGGCAATGGCAGAAATAAACTGGCGGGACAGCTGGGACTCGGCCCTGGAAGAGGCCAAAAAAGAAAACCGCCGCGTTTTGTTGGAACTGTATATGGACGGGTGCCCCCACTGTATGCGTCTGCACAGCGAGACCCATGCCGATGCGGGAGTCGTTCAGGAGGTAAATTCCAAGTACATCCCGGTGCGTCTGGACGGGCGGAAGAACATGGACATCGTGAAAAAATTCAACGTCACCGGAGCGCCCACCACCCTGGTTTTCGAAGCCGACGGCCAGGAAGTGCAACGGTTTCCCGGTTATTACTCACCGGCGGACTACTTGAAACAACTGGAGAAAGCCGGCTAATACCCAGCTGGGCCCAACAGGTAATTTCCTTCTAGAGGGAGCGTCTTGCGCCCCAAGGATGGCGCGTGAGGCGCGTCCTCCCAACTCCACTTACCGCAATCAGCATCCGGACGCCATTCCCGGTTAATTCATCCGGCTGGCGGTTTTTCTGTCCCCTCCCGGCTATTCTGGTTTGCCAAGCGAGGAATTTTTTTGTAGTATAAGGCTGCATATTTTACTGAGGCCGCCGGGTCTGAAGATCATTACCGGGTTTAAGGGGTTACATGAGTTTGCGCGTCAAATATGGACTTTCGGTTTTTGTGGTTCTGGCAATTTTGGCAATGGCAGCAGGATTTGCCGCGGGTGAAGATGAGGAAGGATTTGAGGTCTCCGCCCGCTCCTTTGTCATTATGGACGCCAAGACCGGCAAGATCTTACTAGCCCTTAACCCCCAGCTCTTTTTGCCTCCGGCCAGCACCCTCAAGGTTATGACCGCCCTGTCGGTGGTGGAGCACCTGAAAATGACCGACAGAGTGAGCGTCAGCCCTTACGCGGCGTCGGCGCCGGCGTCCAAGATCGGCATCAAACCGGGAGAGACATACACGGTGCAGGATTTGCTCTATGCCCTCCTGCTGTCTTCAGCCAACGACGCCGCCCGGGCCCTGGCGGAGAAGGTGAGCGGCAGCGAGCCGGCCTTTGCGCATCAGCTCACCCAGGAGGTGCGGCAATGGGGCGCCTACCGCACGACCCTGGCCACGGCCAACGGCCTGCCGGCGGAGAATCAGTATTCCACCGCCCAAGACCTGGCCCTGATGCTGCGGCGGGCCATGAACAACCCGGAACTGGCCAAGATTATGGCCACCAAGTATTTCACCATCCAGGGAGACCGGGAAGTGAGGAATCACAACCGGTTCCTCTTCACCACGCCCCTGGCGGTGGGGGGAAAAACCGGGTACACCCGGGCCTCCAAGCACACCTACGTGGGGCAGTTTAAAAACGGCGACCAGGAAATCATCGTCGCCATGATGGGGAGCACGAAGAAGTGGGCCGATCTGCGGCCGCTGATTGAAAAGGGCTTCGAGCTGGCCGGGACGCCCATCGCCAAGCTGCCGCCGGCGGAGGAGAAGCTCTGGTTTGCCAAGGCCAGCAACGGCAGGGCCCGGGTCGCCAAATCCAGCCGCAAGCGGCGGGCCAAGGTGGCGATGGGCGCCGCGGGGTCGGCGCCGGCCAAGAAAAAATCCAGGAGCATCCCGCAATAGTCCCGAGATGCCGGGGTATCGTACATTTATGGCAGAAAAAGGCTTATTCAATAAAGTAAAAAACCGGCCCACCCGGCGGCGATTCGTGGTGTCCACCATCCACAAGGATGAGAACCTCTATGAGACCGCCATCTTTGAGGCCAATTTTTTCTATCTGCCCCGGCACTGGAACCAGCCGGAGCTTACCGTGGTGTCCCGTACCCCGGACGAGGCCTGGGCACTGCATAGCAAACTGACGGTCCGCCTCACCCACGAGTTTCCCGCCCGCCTTATCCGGGAATACTGCGAAACTCCCCCCTCGGCGCCCCCTCAAGATTAAGGAGTCCTCGCGCCCCGGATCCTGGATTCTCCCCTGCCCTCGGCTTTTTTTCCAAAAATCCAACCGGCCGCAAAAGTCAAAAACGTGCCGATCAACAAAAGCCAGGTCCATCCCAGCGGGAAGATGTTCTTCTCGGAGAGTATCAAAAGAACCAGCATTCCCAGGGCGGCCAGAGCCATGGCGACGACATTGACCCGGTTGCATCGTCTTTTGGTCAGAAGACCGAGGAGAAAAACTCCCAGTAAAGATCCGTAGGTGACCCCGCCAATTTTAAACGCGAGCCAGAGGAATTTGTCAAAATGGCTGAAAAAGTAGGCGGTGAACCCTAAGATAATGCCAAAAATAACCACACAAACCCTTGAAACTAAAAGATAGTGGCGTTCATTCCCCGACTTAAAAATCACCGGACGATAAATGTCCGTTACAAATGAAGTAGTCAGGGAACCTAGAGGCGAGTCAATGCTCGCCATCACAATCGCCGCCAGCATCAGCCCTCTCATCAAGGGGGGCATCGTCTGCTCGATAAAATGCGGAAAAATTTTGTCTAATTTTGCCGGCAAAGGCATCCCAGGATGCTGAGCATAAAAGGCATAAAGGCAAGCGCCGATAAATAGGAAGATGACCATCACCAGAAGACTGCCGATGGGGGTCAGAAGCATGGTTTTCTGGCTTTCTTGGCGCGTTTCCACGGTCAAAAGTCTCTGCATGATCTCCTGATCAGTTCCAAAGGCCGCCATAGATCCAAAAAACCCGTTCAAAGTCGCCAGAACAAAGAGGTTGGGATCCGTGAACAGGCTCCTCAGGAATTCTGCCAGTCCGGATTCCGACAACCCCGGTCCCCAGTTGAAGATTTTCAGTTTTCCAGCCGCGCCGGCAATCGCGACAACGGCCGCGGCGCCGCCATCAATGCGGGAGAGCAGGAAACCGATGGCGACCGCTCCCGCAATCGTGAAGGTCAGGGCTTGAACCACGTTGGTCCAAATTACCGCCTTGATCCCGCCCCAGGCGATATAGAGAATGCAGATGACCGAAAAAAGGAGGATAGTCGGGATGATCGGCCAACCGATTAAGATACTTACCGCCAAACAAGCTACCATCAGCCGGACGCCGGAGGCCAAAAGACGCGTGATGAAAAACAGGATCGAGCCGGCGATTTGGGTTTCCGGTCCGAACCGGTATTTTAAAAATTCATAAATGGAGGTGCAGTTATAGTGGTAAAAAGCCGGGATAAACAGAAAGGCGATGACGATTCGCGCCAGAAAAGAACCGATGAAAAACTGGGCATATTCCCAGTTTTCCATATAAGCGACGGCGGGAACCGCGATCAGGGTTACCGCGCTGATTTCCGTGGCCACAAACGACAGACAAGCCGCCCACCACGGGATTTTTCTCCCCCCCAGGAAAAAGTCATCCGTTGATTTTTCTTCTCTGCCAAAGTAAATGCCGACAAAAATCAGCAAAACGAGAAGCAGCAACAGGACAGAGTAATCCTGCCAGGTCAGACTGCTGCCGCCGGGAAAAAAGGTTTGGATTTCCATCAAGAATCAAATTATCGTATCAAAAAATTATTTGCATCGGTAAAATGGTATCACCATGAAATTAGCAGAATTGGTGGGCGAACGGCTGGTCATCGGTATTCCCGGAACCAGGATCACTCCGGAGATTGTCCGTCATTTTAAGGAGTTACATGCGGGCGGGCTGATTCTCTACCGGATCAATTTTGACTCGCCGCCGCAGATTATCCGGCTGATCGCCGATCTGGAAGAGGCTCTCGGCCGAAAACT
>PEWM01000098.1:617-3102 GCA_002779455.1 Deltaproteobacteria bacterium CG07_land_8_20_14_0_80_60_11 | reverse complement strand
ACTATGTGCGGCATTATCGGATATCTCGGCCCCCAGGAGGCCATGCCCATCATCCTGGATGGGCTGAAACGGCTGGAGTACCGGGGCTATGACTCGGCGGGGATGGCGGTGATCGGCGATCACGGCCTGGCCATCCGCCGCAGCCTGGGCAAACTGAAGGAGCTGGAAAACCTGCTGCGGCAGGACCCCCTTTATGGTCAGGTGGGCATCGGCCACACCCGCTGGGCCACCCACGGCCGCCCCTCCGAGACCAACGCCCATCCCCACCGGGTAGGCGACATCGCGGTGGTGCACAACGGCATCATCGAAAACTACCTGGAACTCAAAGAAGGCTTGATCAAAGAAGGCCACCGCTTTGCCTCCGAGACGGACACGGAAATCGTCTCCCATCTCATCGTCAAGCACCTGGAAGCCGGGGCGGCTTATCTTACGGCGGTGCAGCGGACGATCAAGGAAATCAAGGGGTCATACGCCCTGGCGATCATCAACGCCCAGGAGCCCCGCATGTTGGTGGCGGCCCGCAAGGAAAGCCCCCTGATCCTGGGGCTGGGTGACGGCGAATACTTCCTGGCCTCGGACATCCCCGCCATCCTGCCCTATACCCGCCGGGTGATCTTCCTGGAAGACCACGATCTCGTGGTGTTGCGGGATGGGGAGTTTCTGTTGCTGAACCGGGAAGGCGAGCGCATCGAGCGCCCGGAGCACACCATCACCTGGAGCCCGGCCATGGCGGAGAAGGCGGGCTACAAGCATTTCATGCAGAAGGAAATCTTTGAGCAGCCCCGGGCCCTGATTGACACCTTCCGGGGCCGCATCAACCCCGACCTGGGGGAAGTGATGCTCCAGGAGATCGCCCTCTCCATTGAGGAGATCAAGGATATCCGCAAGATCTTCCTGGTGGCCTGCGGCACGTCGTTTCACGCCGCCATGGTAGGGAAAAACCTGATAGAAAACCTCTGCCGCATCCCGGTGGAGGTGGAGTTGGGCTCCGAGTTCCGCTACCGGAACCCCCTGGTGGACCGCCATACCCTGCTCATCCCCATCTCCCAGTCCGGGGAGACCGCCGATACCCGGGCCGGGCTGACGGCCGGCAAGGCGTTGGGGGCCAGGTCCCTGGCCATCGTCAACGCCGTGGGCTCCAGCATCGCCCGGGATGCCGACGCGGTATTCTATACCCACGCCGGGCCGGAGATCGGGGTGGCCTCCACCAAGGCCTTTACCACCCAGCTGGTGGCCCTGTATCTCATCGCCCTGTTTCTGGCCCAGCAATTAGGCCGACTCAAGCCAGCCGATACCCGGCGCCGGCTGACGGAATTGCTCAAATTGCCCACCTGGGTCCAGGAGACCCTGGACCTGGATGCGGAGATCCGGGAAACCGGCCGCCGCTACATGAACGCTCACAATTTTCTCTACCTGGGGCGGGGCATCCACTATCCCATCGCCCTGGAAGGGGCTCTGAAGCTCAAGGAGATTTCCTATATCCACGCCGAAGGCTATGCCGCCGGGGAGATGAAGCACGGCCCCATCGCCCTGATCGACGAAAACATGCCGGTCCTGGTGCTGGCGTCCCGCAGCCCGGTGCTGGAAAAGGTGCAGGGCAATATTGAAGAGGTGGCGGCCCGGGGCGGGCGGCTCATTGCCCTCACCGAGCTTGACAATCTCCAGGTGCGGGATCGGGTGGAGAGCGTCATTACCGTGCCCTCGGTCCCCCTGGAGCTGTCGCCCATCGTCCTGGTGACGCCGCTGCAACTGCTGGCTTACCATATCGCCGATCTCAGGGGTACCGACGTGGACCAACCCCGCAACCTGGCCAAGAGCGTGACGGTGGAGTAGTCTTGGCGTCTTGGCGTCTTAGCGTGGAAATCTGCTTCACGCCAAGGCGCCAAGAACGCCAAGGAGTTACTTCCCCACCAACGCAAAGCGCGGGCGGCTGATGGACTGGTGCTGGCACAGGGGGCAGCGGCTGGGGCGGGTGAGCCGGTCCCGTTTGCGAAACACAAAGCCGCAGTTTTTGCACACCGCGGGGGTGATCTGAAAACGCCTACCGGGCCCGGGGGCCCGCGCCAGATGGGACAGGTGGTCCAACACCTCTTTTTCCGGCTGCGACAGCAGCTGCGACAACTCCAGGCTGGAGCGCGGCTGCTCCGCCAGAAGTTCTTTCATGGCCTGGCGCAAGGTGGTCACGGGGGTCCCCCAACAATAAGGTTACCGGTTTGATCTTCCCCCGTTTTGAGGGATATTGAGAGGAAAAGATTGGCAATTGAGATAATATTAACCAGCGGTTCATCCATTTGCCGTGAGAGACGGCCATGCCAGGAACCAGGCAACAAACAGTATGTCCCATCTGCGGGATAGGGGTTCTGAAACGCCGGCGGAGAAAATTCTGGATGCGGTTGGTCCCCGGCAGCAGGTATTACCTGTGCGATTGGTGTCGGGCGCGTTATCTGACCGTCTTTGGCCGGTCTATCAGGCTGCTCCCCCAAGA
>PEWM01000098.1:0-485 GCA_002779455.1 Deltaproteobacteria bacterium CG07_land_8_20_14_0_80_60_11 | reverse complement strand
TGCCGGCGGGGTCGGTCACATTGTCATCCGCCCCGGCGTGGATCACCAGGGAAGTTCCGCCCGCCTGGAACAGAGAATTCTTTTCCCCCTCCTTCAGGGTGACCAGTTTGGCCACCGCCTCGACGCTGGCCTTGCCGTCCGGGCCCACCGTAATATTGGGCAGGTCGCCGGCGTGAGGCCCGGCGGGGTTCTTCATGCCGTGATGCTTGGCGGCGGGATTAAAGTGGCCGCCGGCGCTCTGAAAATCCGGACTCGCGCAAACGCCTTTCTCGTGGATGTGAAAAGCATGCTCCCCGGGTGGCAGATTTTCGACCTGCACCACAATCTTTACCCCCTGGGGCGTCTCGGTCAGGGTGGCTTCCCCCACTTTTTCCCCCTGAGTATTGACCAGCGTTGACTTGGCCGTGGCCGGCGGGCTTTGACCGCAGCCGAGCACCAGCGCCAACCCCAATCCTAGTACGAAGGTTTTCCGCAACATCATCTCA
>PEWM01000027.1:994-3056 GCA_002779455.1 Deltaproteobacteria bacterium CG07_land_8_20_14_0_80_60_11 | reverse complement strand
GCCAGTCCAGAAGGTGGGCGAGGGACATGGTGCTGGCGGCGGTAATGGCCTCGCCCACAAATTTTCCCAGTTCCCGATGCGCCGCCCCTCTTATGAGATGGCCCAGGACCTGATGCGCCATCTCATGTCCTACTACCAAAGCCATCTCATCATCATTGAGGCAAAAACTGACCATCCGCTGGGTCAAGATTATTTTGCCGGGCTGGGCCCAGGCATTAACCCTTTTGTCCATAGGGTTCACCAGTATTGCGTATTCCGCCGGGAGCAGCTGCGGATAAATAGTCGCGGTCATTTTTTGGTCATCCCGCTGAATTAGCAACTCTACCGGCCCTGTAAGATAACGTCCCCGGGCTTCAATGTTGATATGCTTTAAGTCCAACATGATGGCGGGCAATAGTTCGCCGGGCAACCACCTGTAGATGAAAGGCGGTATGATAAGATACTCATACCTCTGCTTCTGATACCTCTGCTTATAGCTATATGAGGGTAAGAAAGAGAGAAAATCTTTGAAGATATCACGCGTCGTTTTAATGGCCTCATCCCAGGTTGCCACCTCGGTGGGGAGGGGCCAATTGTTCACCGCCAGGATAATATCGCCCTGTTTCAGGCCGCGCTCTTTCAAGATCACATTGCCCTGTTTCAGTTCGGCCTCACGGGCCGGAGAAGGCCGCCAGACCTGGTCCACGGCCACCTTGCCGGTGGCGGTGATCCACCAGTTGAAACCGAGAAAGGGATAGGTGCGGCCCTGAGTCTGGGGCAGCCACGGCATCAGACGGAGAAAGACCCGGGATACCCGCTCCATGGACCAGGTAAGGTAAGGGTGGCGCTTGGTCGCGGCCAGTTGGGCATCTTCCACCTGGTGGGCCGTGGGGGTGGGTTTGGTCACCTCGGCACAGCCGGCCAGAAAAAGGAGGCTGAGGAGCAAGAAGAAGATTGAAGATAACCGCAGGGAGCGGCGGGGGGTTGATATAATGATTAACATGGCAATTGCCGATAATTCAAGGTTCCTTCACGAGGCGGGGAGCCCAAGCTCACGCAAGTCCTTGGCGGCGCCGGCATCTTGCCGGTGCCGCGCACAGGCTGGAAGCCTGTGCCACCATGGCCAATAACCTTCTTATACGCAGTTGCAGTCAAAAAACATTAAATATTCATGTCATTCTGAACGGAGCGCAGCGGAGTGAAGAATCTCGGCGGCTTAAAAAGAGAGATTCTTCGCTGCGCTCAGAATGACAACAAATAGTCTTTTGATTGCTCTTTGCCACTAAAACCTCCAGCGCAAAGACGCCCCCGCGGTAAAGAGGTGATAGTTATCCACATACTCCCGGAAATAGAAGGCATGCACGTCCAGGTAAAAATTCTGGACGAACTCCCATTCCAGGGCCGCCAGGCCCTGGAGGCTCGGACCCCAATTCCCATGCTGGCTCACGGCCTGTACCGTCCCCTGGAGGATCAGGGTGGGCAGGCGGAAGATCTGCCGGTCGAAATCCACCCCCAAGCCGATGGCGTTGTAAGCCCCGGGACTGAAATAGGCGTCATGGCGCTGGCTATACGACGCCAGGAAGTAGTGGGGGGTGAACTCCAGGTGCATGCGGGGCTGGCCGACGGCCTGCCACTTCAAACCCTGGTACAGGGTGAGGCGCCGGTTCTGATCCGAATAGAAGGCGCCGCCTAAGTTCCCCCGCCAGTCCAACCCGGGGCGGAACTGGTGATTGTACGCCAGGTCCACCTGGTGATAGGTGGTGATGCGGGCTTCCGTGAGATTGAGCACCGACTGGTAGAGGCGGGGGAACAGGTAAGCCTCCTGGTCAAAGATATCCCGGCGGCTGTACCTTAACGTGGCATCGGTCTTGGACCACGGGGAAAAACCCAGCTCCAGGGTGCCCAGGAGGCGGTTCTGGGAGTCTTTCGTGGTAAACTGCGCACCTCGGGCCACATCGGTGACGGTCCGGGGGATGATAAAAACCGGAAAAAACGGGCCGGTCCAGTAACCGGGAATCGTGTACTCCCCCCGTTGGCCGACAGAAAAGTCGTCCCGCCGCCAATACCGCCGCAGGATGATTTC
>PEWM01000027.1:0-982 GCA_002779455.1 Deltaproteobacteria bacterium CG07_land_8_20_14_0_80_60_11 | reverse complement strand
CAGGCGGTCGTTCACCGCCAGGGGCCCCAGGCCCAGGTTGACTTCCGCCCGGCGCAGGCGGCTGGCCGCCTCAGTCTGCTGCTCATAAACCTTGTCCAGGCCCAAATTGAGGGTCCCCATTTTGACATTCCGGGTATTCTGATGGTATTCCCGGTATTCCAAGCCTAGTTGGGCCGGCAGCACTTTGGTGATCCAGAAGGCGCCGCCGATCCGGAAGATGACGCCATGGAGCTTATTGCTGTCGGTGAGATAGAGGGACTCGGGTTGGACGATGGGCAGCACATCGGCGAGAAAGGCGGGCAGATAATTGCTGAGGCCCAGTCCCCGGGGTTCCCGGCCAAAGCGGGAGAATTGCCAGGGGCGTTGGGCCTCTTCGGGGCGGCGCTCTCCCCGGGAGCCGGGAAAGCCCCGGGAGGCTATCTGGGGCCGCATCTGCTGGCGGACGTCCTCCAGTTCATTGAGTAGCTCAAGGTCCTGGGGGGCCTCCTTCAGGGCCTGGGCAAATTCCTTATAGGCCGCGCCCCAATTGCCCCGGGACCGGGCCTGACGTGCCCGGGCCACCTGCGCCGCCTGGGAAGCGGGTTGAAGATTGATGATCTCCTGGTAGAGGGTGACGGCGTTTTTATCCCCCATGGCTTCCAGGGTCCTGGCCTTTTCCATGAGGAAGTCTGCCGGAGGAATCTTCCCCTCCAGTTGGGCCAGGGTGCGCAGCGTCTCCGGATAGTTCTGTTCCCCCCGGTACGCCTGGACCAGAAGCAGCAGCCCCTGGGAGTAATCGGGAGAATCCGCCGGCATTTTGGCCACCACGGCCTTGACCCCTTCATATTGGCGCCGGACGAGATACACCCGGGCCATCTCCAGGGGCGCGGCGGGATTGCCCTGTTTCTCCATGAGATGCAGGGCCTGGCCAAAATTCTTCCGGGCCAGCTGGCATTGCAGGAGGAGTTTGGCGATGGATTGATCCTGGGGCCGGCGCTTCAAG
>PEWM01000022.1 GCA_002779455.1 Deltaproteobacteria bacterium CG07_land_8_20_14_0_80_60_11 | reverse complement strand
CCAGGGCATCCCGACGGAAACGGAGGGGCCACCCCAGCCCCAGCCGCCCCAGCCATACCCCCCTCCCCAACCGATACTGCCAAAATAATCCGGCGTGGCCACGCTGACGCTGCGCGGCTCCCCCATGCCGTACCCGAAAAACAGGTAATAATCGGCCTTCTCGAAGGTGGTCACGGGATAGCCCTGCGTTAACAGTAACTTGTTGAGTTTCTCTTTGATTTCCTTTTCCAGCAGGGGATTTTTAGCCTCCTGGGTCTCAATGACGCAAAAGGAGCCCCCGGGCCTGACCGGCGCCGGCGCACTGGGATCGGTGTAGCCGTTGACCTTGATGGTAAAAGTCGCGACAGAACCGCAACCTGACAACCATAAGCCGATAACTAACATGGCCAAAAATCCGAGGGCTTTTTGCATCGAGGGCCCCTAAGCCGCGCTTGATTTATGACCGCGGCGCCTGTCTGGTTAGCGGTTGGACGTTTCGCTGAGCCGCGCCCTGGTCCGGCGCCCCTTCACGGCGTATATCTCCGGTCCAGCAGGGCGGTAAGCTCCCCCTTGATCTCCGCCAGGGGCGGCAGGACCGGCGCCGGCGGCAATTGCTCGTCCGTCAACTTCTGGCGCTTGAAGCGCATGCGGGTGGAGAGCTCCTCCCGCTCCGGGGCCAACAGGCCCCCGGACATGGATTCTTCCCGGCCGCCGTCCAGGGCCTCCATCTGGGCCGCAATCAGGCCGAAATCATAGGACAGGTTGAACTTGTTGACATCTTCGTTCAGCAGTTTCAGGTGCGTCTGGATTTTGGCGTAGGCCTCGTGGAGCAAGACGCTCTCCTGCTGCAGGCGCTCGTAGAGGTCGAAGACCAGGTGGCGGAAGCGGCGGAAGTCAGTGAGGCCGTGGCGCCGGGTGTCCTTGAGGAGGTCCTGCTGCTCCCTGGGGGAGAGCTTGCCGTACTCCTGGTAAAACGGCCAGGCTTCAAGCTTCAGGACTGCCATCATCCGGGCGCAGGCCTCCTTGGAGCCCAAGGCCTGGTACAGGGCCATGAAGCGCTGGCCCAGGCTGGCCATGTCCCTGACATAGTCCTGGACCTCCTGGCGCAGGAGTTCCGTATCCTCTTCCACATAGACCCGGTCAGCAAAATAATTATCGACGATTTCTTTCTTGATGTGAACTTTTAAGGCATCTAAGACCTTATCGACGTCGTCCATGTCGGCTCCCTGGTCGCCAGATCCGGAAATCTGCAGCCTGATCGCAGGAGATTGAAGCCCTTTAGGCCTCGGAATCCGGCTCGGGCGGCGGCGCCGACGCCGCGTCGCCGATGCCCAACTCGGCCAGAGAGAATTCCACCTCTCGCCGGTCCTCCATCTCCAGGGTGACGGTCTCCCGGATGAAATTATAGCGGATGATTTTCCCTTCGCCCTCGGGGGCCTGGAGGCGTTTGCCCACCTTGGGCAAAGACTTCCGGAGCTCTTGGTAAGAGGAGTACTCGTAGGTGAGGCAGCACATCAGGCGGCCGCAAATCCCGGAGATCTTATTGGGGTTGAGGCTGAGCTGCTGTTCTTTGGCCATGCGCACGCTCACCGGCTCGAAATCCCGGAGAAAGCCGGCGCAGCACAGGCCCCGGCCGCAGATTCCCAGGCCGCCCACCATCTTGGCCCGGTGACGCACCCCGATCTGCCGCAATTCGATGCGGGTGCGGAACTCCTGGACCAGGTCTTTGACCAGCTCCCGGAAGTCAACTCTCCCGGGGGCGGTGAAATAGAAGACGATCTTGGAGGCGTCGAACAGGCATTCCACCTGCACCAGGTAGATGGGCAGCCGGTGGGACTCCACCCGGCCCTGGCAAAATTGCAGGGCCCGCTGTTCCAGGAGGCGGTTGTTTTCTTCCTGGGCCAGGTCTCCGGGGGTGGCCAGCCGCACCAGGCTCTTCAGCCGGCCGGAAAATGGCGCCTCGGGGTCCGGGTAGACGCCCGCCACCCTGCCGAGCTTCAGGCCGCCCTCATGTTCTAACACCACCCGGTCGGCCGTTTTGAGGGAGAACTGCCCCGGGTCCACCAGACAGCAGTGGTTGCCGGGACCGAGGCATATCTTAGCGAGAGTCATGGGGGTTCCCTTGGCGCTGCAAGCGCAACCCGAGGATATCCAGGGTCAATTCCGGGTTAAGGTTGGCCTGGAGATGACGCTGGGCCGTTCCCAGGGCCGCAAAGTTAGCGAACCAGGTGGCCGGGGCGCCGCCGGCCCGGGCCTGCGAAAGGGCCGGCAAGAGGTCCTGATGGGCCAGGAGGCTGGCGGGCGCCTGAAAATGGGACAGCAACAGGTCCCGGTACCAGAGTTGCGCCAGCAGGAGGAAATTGTTCAGGTCAGTGCGATTTTTGGTCAGGCGCTGGGCCCACTCCAAAACCAGGCCGGTGGAACCCCGGTTTATGTGGGCCAGGTCCGAGAGCACCTGGTCCCGCTGCCGCACCAGTTCCTCCGGGTCCAGGGCCAGGGCCCGGCCCAGGGACCCGCCGCTCAGGGCGGCCACCAGGGCCGCCCGGGACCGGGGCAGAGACCGCCGTCTCTCCAGTTCCTGGATGATCAGGGCCGATGGCAGCGGCGCAAAGGCCAGCTTGTGGCACCGGGACACGATGGTGGGCAAAAGATCGGCTTCGCCCCGGGCGGTGAGCACCAACAGGTGCTGGGGGGGCGGCTCTTCCAGGGTCTTCAACAGGGCGTTGGCCGCAGCGTCATTGGCGGCGCTCAGGGCCTCGGCGGGCTTGATGACCACCACCCGCCAGCCGCCGCCCAGGGGCGGATAAGCGGTCAGGCGGCGCAGTTCCCGGATCACCTCGATCTTGATCTGGGCCTTCGACTCTTCCGGGGAGATCACCAGAAAGTCGGGATGGGTACCCGCAGCCATGCGGCGGCAGGAGGGGCAGGTCCCGCAGGCGTCGCCATCTTCCCCGGGTTGGGCGCAGTTGAGGGCGCAGGCCAAAGCCCGGGCGGTGGTGGCCTTGCCCACGCCCCCCGGTCCCAGGAACAGGTAGGCATGGGACAGCCGGCCCCCCAGCCTGGCGGTTTTCAGATGAGACACGACCCAAT
>PEWM01000030.1 GCA_002779455.1 Deltaproteobacteria bacterium CG07_land_8_20_14_0_80_60_11 | reverse complement strand
CAACCCCATCCCGCTGATCATCCCCTGCCACCGGGTCATTGCGGCCGGCGGCAGCCTGGGGGGCTACAGTTCAGGCCCGGACCGCAAGCGCTGGCTGCTCCGCCATGAAGGGGCGAGGTAAAACCGGTTTTCGGTTTTCAGTTTTCGGTTTTCGGTACCGCGCTCAATGGCGCCGATATATCGCCGCTGCGGCCACAGATCTCCGCCAAGGATAAAAATGAGGAACCGCCGCCCTCGGCTGGTTCACCAAAAGGCATGGTGCGCAAAGCGCACCCTTCATTTCTTAAGGGATTGGGGGAAGAGGGTTTTTGAGCTTTTTATGTAATAACATTTGCCAGTTATGAAAAATCCCTTGCCCCCCTCCCCCAAACCGAAAACTGAAAACCGCAAACCGCAAACCGCAAACCGCCTCACGGCCGGCAGCTGCGGCAGGGGCTGTAGCCCTGGAGGTAGGCCGATTTCAGCGACGTGAAGCGCACCTGGTTGGTCCGGGCCATCTTCGCGGCCAGGGGGCACTTGGGCCGGTGCAGGCGCAAGCTGTGGCGGTTCCCCAGGTAGAAGGGTTCGTCCTGTTTAAGCAGCTCTTGCCACACCCCCCGCTGGGCCTCGATGGCCTCCTGTTGGGCCGTCAACAGGTCTTTTTGATAGCGCAGATTGGGGGCAATAAAATAGACCCGCGCCAGACCCCGGCGCACCAGTTCGGCGTTCACCAGGGTCTGGTCCGAAAGCCGGAGGTAGGCCAGGAGGCGGCCGTAGTGATCATAGCGCAGCCGGTCGTACGAAAGACCAACGGTGCGGTTGAGGGTCAGCTCGGTTAAAGCCGCTTTGGCCCGGTGGGCCAGGAAATCCGCCGGGCGGCCGTCTTTCTCCATCTCCGGGGCATCGATGCCCAGCACCCGGACCTTGATGCCGCCCGCCAGCACCACGGTGTCCCCGTCAACGACCTGCACCACCAGGGCTGCTTGGGGCGGGGCGGCGCGTTCATCCCCGCAGGCGCCCACCAGCAGGCCGCACCCGGCCAGGAGGATCAGGCTAGAAATTAAGGCTCGCGGCCACGGGGATATTTTCCTGCTTGAGTCTTGCCGCAAAGTAGGGAATGGTCTCCTTCAGACCGGCTAACAGGGGCACGGTGGGCTGCCAGTCCAGCAATTCCCGCGCCCGGGTGATGTCCGGACACCGCCGCCCCGGATCATCCGGCGGCAGCTCCCGGTGGATGATGGCCGAAGGCGTGTTGATCAATTGCAGGACCTTTTCGGCCACCTCCATGATGGTGTACTCCCCCGGGTTGCCCAGGTTGACGGGATCGGACACGCCGTCCCGGTTCATCAGCCTCACCAGCCCTTCCACCAGGTCGGACACGAAGCAGAACGACCGGGTCTGCCGCCCTTCCCCGTAAATGGTGATGTCCCGGCCGGTCAAGGCCTGGACGATGAAGTTGCTGATTACCCGGCCGTCATTAAGGGCCATCCGGGGCCCGAACGTGTTGAAGATGCGGGCGATGCGGGTATCCACCCCGTTCTGGCGGTGATAGTCCATCATCAGGGTTTCCGCCACCCTTTTGCCTTCATCATAGCAGCTGCGAATCCCGATGGGGTTCACGTTCCCCCAATACCCCTCCACCTGGGGGTGAACCTGGGGGTCGCCATAGATCTCCGACGTAGACGCCAGGAGGATTCGGGCCTTCACCCGCTTGGCCAACCCCAACATGTTGAGCGTCCCCATGACATTGGTCTTGATGGTCTTCACCGGGTTGTACTGATAGTGCACCGGCGAGGCCGGACAGGCCAGGTGGTATACCTGATCGACCTCCAGCATGATGGGGTTCACCACATCGTGCCGGATTATCTCCAGCCGGGGATGGTCCCGCAGGTGGAGAAGGTTGACTTTGGAGCCGGTAAAAAAATTATCCAGGCAAAGGATGTCGTGATTTCGGCTAAGCAGGGACTCCACCAGATGAGAGCCGATGAACCCCGCCCCACCGGTGATCAAGATGCGGGCCATATCCATTTCTCCTTTCACGCCGCCGCGTCGCTCCATTGTAACCGGCTTCGGCCCTGAGGTAAATCACCCCGGCGCATTTTTTCATTTTGCCGGGGTTGACAATTCCCGGTATTTTGTTATAGACTGCAATCAAACGTCAAACCGTAAAGGGGGGAAACGGGACTTTCACCTGCCACTGAATTGTTTATCTGGTACACATCCCCCTGCCGTTACCTTGTGGTCCATTACGCCACCATCAAGTAAACCTAAACTCTTAATTTATCCATGAGGATAAAACCATTCCGTCAAAACCTTGAAGGAGGTAAACAACATTTAATCAAGCAAAGCGGAGGATAAGTCATGAATAAATTTTTCTGCTTAGTTGCGGCATTGGTCATGATGCTGGTCGGTCCCGTTTTTGCTGCCACCATGCAAAGCATCGGAAAAGACGAAGTGAATGTGCGTTCCAAGCCTGATTTGAACTCCGAGGTTCTTTTCGAGCTTTCGCTTGGTTATCCTATTCAAGTAGAAAAACAACAAGATAACTGGGTCTATTTCACTGACTGGAAAAACCAGGCCGGTTGGGTTTTTAAGCCTCTGGTTTCCAAGACCCAAACCGCAGTGATCCTGGTAGATAATGCCAATATCAGAAAGGGTCCCAGTCTGAGCAAGCCCGTAGTTATGAAGGCTTCCCAGGGTGCCATCTATAAGATTTTCGGCGAAAAAGACGATTGGGTGCATGTCGGGTACTACTTGGAAAATGAAAAGATCGGCTGGATTCGCGATGACCTTGTGTGGGGAGAATAAATCTTGGTTTGACCG
The DNA here is from genome assembly GCA_002779455.1 of Deltaproteobacteria bacterium CG07_land_8_20_14_0_80_60_11. Lineage (GTDB taxonomy): Bacteria > Desulfobacterota > Desulfobaccia > Desulfobaccales > 0-14-0-80-60-11 > 0-14-0-80-60-11. Next base: position 396 of record PEWM01000030.1, on the reverse strand, counting down.
TGCACGCAGGTTAGTGGCAATCACCCAAAGAGGCTTCAGGCCACGTGTTCTCCGGCCTGGCAACCTGGCCTCTGATCAAAACCTAAGGGAGGTGTTTTTATGAAACGGTTAGTGGTGCTTTTGGGAATAACCTGTCTGGCATTGTTTCTGGTGGGGTCCTGCAGCAAGCCGGAAGAGCCCGCCAAGGCCCAGAAACCTGCTGCCTCAGCGGCTGCCCCACAAAAAGAACCTGCGGCCAAGGCCCCTGAGGCCAAGCCTGGTGTAGCCCAACCTGCCCCTGTAACGCCCGCTCCGGAAAAGAAATAGAGTATTTTCTTCGTTCCCAAGCTCCAGCTTGGGAACGAATTTCTTCGGCCCACGCTCGTTTGAGGCCAAAAATATTTCCCCTCGATCGTT
>PEWM01000013.1:2767-2909 GCA_002779455.1 Deltaproteobacteria bacterium CG07_land_8_20_14_0_80_60_11 | reverse complement strand
GGGCTATTTTGGTAAACTTGGGCTGGGCCCATGAACGACTGCTTCACTCATAGTGCATTCAGCCTGGACCGATCGATTACGCCAGGCAAAGCCTGGCAGGCAATTCGTTCCCAAGCGCAGCTTGGGAACGAGGGTTGAACCC
>PEWM01000013.1:0-2732 GCA_002779455.1 Deltaproteobacteria bacterium CG07_land_8_20_14_0_80_60_11 | reverse complement strand
CTAACCCCTAACCCCTGGCCCCTGATCCCTGCCCCATAACCTCATCGTAAAATTCTTCCAGGGTCCGGGCGATCCGCTCCCAGGAAAAAACCGCGGAGACCCAGTCACGGCCCTGTTGGCCCAAACGTTTTCTGAGGGGGGCATCGTTTAGGAGCTCGATGATCTTCTCCGCCAGTTCGGCGGCGTCGTCGGGTTGCCGCAGCAGCAGGCCGTTAAACCCGTCCCGCACCACTTCGGGGATGCCGCCCTGGCGGGTGGCGATGATGGGGAGTCCGGCGGCGGCGGCCTCCAGAAAAACCAGCCCGAGTCCCTCCTCGATCTGGGACGGGCCCACAAAGACGTCGCCCAGGAGATAGGCCCGGGGCATCGCCGGCGGCGGGATAAACCCGGTGAGCACCACCCGGCCCGGCGCCCGGGCCAGGTCCCGGCGCAACTGGCCCATAAACGGGGTCTCCCGCATGGTGCGGCCCCGCCCGTATTCGGTGCCGCCCACCAGCACCAGGACCGCCCGGGGCACGGTTTCCCAGACCCGGGTCATGGCCCGGAGCAGAATATGGACGCCTTTGCTCTCCCTGAGCTTCCCGGCAAAGAGGACGGTGGGTTCACGCTCAATGCCATACTGGCGGCGCACCTGCTGGACCCCGGCGGCCTGGTCCCAGAGCGGGGCAAAGGCGCCGGGCGCCACCCCGTTGTAGATGACCCGAAAGCACGCCGCGCCCAGACCCAGCCGGGAGCGCTCCCGGTCCAGCACGAAGTTGCTGCAGGCGGCGAACCCCGCCACCGGGATGGGGGACGTGAGGCGGGGCCGCTCCCGTTTCCCCAGGGACTCATAGAGGTTGTGCATGTGGAGGATGACGGGGATGTCGTTGCCGAAGCGGCGCGCCAACGACAGAGCCAGGAGGGGCCGGTTGTGGACGTGAAGCAGGTCCGGCCGGGCCTGGTGGACGAGCCGGGCTACGGCTCGGTCATAGAGCGGAAAATAATGCCGGTAGCGGCAGTAGAGCCAGCGGCGCCAGCCCTCCAGGGGAACGCGGCAGTACTCCGCCTGGCCCCGGGTTTCATGGCGCGGCAGGTCGGGATCGGACACCCCGATGACCAGCGGGCGCCAGCCCGTGAGGCGGCCGGCCACCTTTTCGATGAACAACTCCGCCGCCCCGCCCCGGATGGGCGGGATGGGAAAGAGTTCGGGGCCGATCAGGGCTACGGTGGGCATAGGCGCCGGCCTTTAATACCGTTTTCGGTTTTCGGTTTTCGGTCAAAAACCATAAAAATTATAAGAGGTTATAGCTATATTTTGTCGCGTTTGAAAGCGAACTTGGTATAAGGGGTGGATGGTCCGTCCCGGGGGGAGTCACCGGCGTCGGCTGACGAAACCCCAGGCCCGGGAGATTTAAGCAAGCCCGATATGCATCTTATATCACCAAAATGAACTAATTTTTAGCACTTTCCGCCGAAGAGTCAAAGCGCTCCGGTGTAGAGCCAGCCGCAAGGAAGCTAATCTTTTCATAAATTTCTTGACACTTGGGACAGACTTTGTAATATGCTTCACATAGTTGTGTTCCCGGGTATGGACCGAAATACCGTGAGAATTACCAATATCTGAAGGAGGTAGCAGTACATGAGTAAGATTCCAGCTGATTATTTACCACCCAAAGAACTCTGGGCGGGGTATACTGCGCCCGAGGAGTTCAAAAAGTTTACCTCAGGACAGTGGAATATTGCGGAAGAATTTCTTGACCGGCACGTGAAAGAGGGGCGGGGAAACGACGTCGCCATCCTGTTCGGAGACCAGAAGCTCACCTTTAAAGAACTGCTGGCCATGGCCAACAAGTTCGCTAACGTCCTCACCCAGCAGGGCGTTCAGGCCCAAGACCGGGTGGGCATCCGGCTGACCAACATGCCGGAAGCCATTGCCATCAACTTCGGCATCCAGAAGTGCGGCGCCATCCCGGTGGCCGTGTCTCCCCTGTGGGCCAAAGAAGAAGTGGCCTTTGTCTGTAATAACGCCGAATTCAAGGCCTTTGCGGTGAGCTTCCCCCTGATGGCCGCGGTGGAAGCCGCCAAACCTGAATTCGAGTTCCCCACCAAGGTCATCGTGGTGGGCGGCAAACCCGAAGACTGGGAAGCCAAGGGCTTCGTCGCTTTCGGCAAAGCGATGGCGAGCGCCTCGGACAAGTTCACCAACGTGAAACTGAGCGCCGACGACATCGGCGTCATCATGTTCACCTCCGGCACCACCGGCCAGCCCAAGGGCTGCGTCCACTTCGTCAAAGAGGTGCTGGTGGAGTCCAACCTGGTCAACAAGTATGTCTACAAGTTGAAACCCGGCGATGTGCTGGGCGGCTCGGCCCCGGTGTCCTTCGCGGCGGGTTACGGCACCTTCTGCCTGATCCCGTTTGCCGGCGGCTCCGCCATTTCGCTCCTGCCCAAGTTCACCCCGGACGACATGATGAAAACCATCGTCAAGCACAAGATTACAGTAATTACCGGTCTGCCCACCGCCTACCGGAAGTTGCTGGAAATGCCCAACTTCAACGACTACGACGTCAGCAGCGTCCGCATGTACACCACCGGCGGCGACGCCTTGACCGGCAAGACCCTGGCCATGTGGCAGGCCAAGACCGGCATGCCCATCTGGGAAGGCCTGGGCGGCACCGAGATGATGCACCTGGTGACCAGTAACACCATGAGCGACGTGCCCATGCCCGACTCCATCGGCCGCGCCCTGCCCG
>PEWM01000107.1 GCA_002779455.1 Deltaproteobacteria bacterium CG07_land_8_20_14_0_80_60_11 | reverse complement strand
CGACCCAGGCGCACTATTTAGGGACTTCTTGAAAAATCTCCCCTGCCGGTTTATAGTTATCCAGTGGCAGTCAAATCATTCACCAGCGCGGGAGCGCAGCGCCTGGCCGCGGCCCTCTCCCGGGAACCCCGGCAGGCGAATCTCCAGGGCCTCACTCCCGGGGCCGGGGCTTATATCCTGGCCCGGCTCTTTCAGCAAATCCACCGCCCGGTTCTCCTCATCACGCCCAATGTCAATTTTCCTGAACAAATCTTTAAGGACCTGACCTTTTTCCTGGGAGAAGAGGATGTCCGGGCCACTGGCCCGGAGTCCCGGATGTTCATGTTCCCGGCCCACGAGGTCTTGTCCTTCCGGGAACTGAGCTTTGACGCCGACGTGAGCTGCGCCCGCCTGGCCGCGGCGTCCGTGGCTCTGACTTCCCGGGAGCCCTGGTTCATGGTGGCCCCGGCCGTGGCCCTGCGCCAGAAGCTGCCCCCGGAAAACCGGGTCCGGGACCTGTTGGCCTACGTGGTGCCGGGAGAAACACTGGAGCGGCCGGCTTTTCTCCAACACCTCCTGGAAGGGGGGTATGAACGCCGCCCGGTGGTGGAGGAACGGGGAGAGTTCAGCGTCCGGGGAGGGGTCATCGACTTGTTTCCGCCGCTCTATCCCCAGCCGGTGCGGCTGGAGTTCTGGGGGGATGAGGTGGAGTCCATCCGTCGCTTCGATCCTGCCACCCAGCGATCCCAGGGGACGCTGGAGGACCTGATGGTGCTCCCGGCCAGTGAAGTGGTGCTGGATGACGCCGTCAAAGAGCGCGCTCTGGCCCGGCGCAGCCGCCGGCAAGACCCGGAATTCTGGGACCACGTCCATGCCGGCCGGCAGTTCCCCCGCATTGAACGGCATCTGGCGGAGTTTTACGACCATCCCCAGACCCTGTGGGATTTTCTTCCCCCGGACACGGTGGTGGTGGAATGGGACCCCCTGATTCTGAGGCAGGAGCTTGCCAAGCAGGACGAAGCCGCGGCCGCCGAACCCGAGGGCTGGCTGGATCAAACCCCCTGGGAGGAGCAGCGCCGCCGGTTCACCCAGATTTTCTGCCCCCTTATGCCCTGGGGGCGCCCGGACCAGGACCGGGACATCACCTTCCGGGTGGAGAAAAACGATCACCTGGCCGAGGAACTGGCGAGGGCCGGGGACGAGGCCGGCCGCCTGATACCGGCCCTGGCGCAGCGCCTGGGAGAATGGCGCAGCTCCGGGTTCCAGGTCCTCCTGATTTCCCGGAGCAAGCACCGGGCCGAACGCCTGGCCCGATTGCTCGCCGAGGAGGGCCTGGAGGTGCAATTCTCCCCGGCGCCCACCTGGGAACCCGGGGGCCGGGTGGAAATAACCGTGGGCGAATTGACCGGGGGGTTTCGGCTGCTCTCGGAAGGGTTGGTAGTCCTCACTGAAGATGAAGCCCTGGGCTTCCGGCCGGAAGGACGGCGGCGCAAGGAAGCCCGCCCCCTCCAGGATCTCACCTCCCTGGCCGACCTGGCGGAAGGTGATGGCGTGGTCCACCTGGACCATGGCATCGGCATCTACCGGGGGCTGGTCAAGCTCACGGTGGGCAGCGAAGTCAACGACTTTTTGGAGCTGGAATATCAAGGGGGGGACCGCCTGTATCTCCCCGTGGATCGCCTGAATCTGGTGCAGAAATACCTGGGGGTGGAAGGCGCCAGCCCTCGGGTGGCCCGCCTGGGGGGAAAATCCTGGGAGCGGGCCAAGACCAGGGTCAAAAAGGCGGTGGAAAAGATCGCCCGGGAACTGGTGGAGCTGTATGCCCTGCGCCGGGTGTTGCCGGGTCACCACTTCTCGCCGCCGGACCCGACTTACCGGGAGTTTGAGGCCACCTTTGAATATGAGGAAACGCCGGACCAGCTGCAGGCCATCGCCGACGTGCTGGCGGATATGATCTCGGATGCGCCCATGGACCGCCTGATTTGCGGGGACGTGGGCTACGGCAAAACCGAGGTGGCGGTGCGGGCCGCCTTCAAGGCCGCCATGGACGGCAAGCAGGTGGCGGTCCTGGTGCCCACCACGGTGTTGGCGGAACAGCACTACGATACCTTCCAGCGCCGCCTGGCCCATTTCCCCCTGGAGGTGCGGGCCCTCAGCCGGTTTAGGGGGGCGGCGGAGCAGAAACGCATCCTGACGGACCTGGCTCAAGGGAAAGTGGACATCGTGATCGGCACCCATCGGCTGCTGTCCAAAGATGTCGCCTTCCGGGACCTGGGACTGGCCATTGTCGACGAAGAGCAGCGTTTCGGGGTGCGCCAGAAGGAGAGGCTGAAGGAGTGGCGGCGCACCGTGGATTGCCTGACGCTCACCGCCACCCCCATCCCCCGCACCCTGCAGTTATCCCTCACCGGTCTCCGGGAATTGAGCCTGATCAGCACCCCGCCGGAGAACCGCCGGGCCATCCGCACCTATATCTGCCTGCCGGAGACTGCGGTCATCCAGTCCGCCATCCGCCGGGAGTTGGACCGGGGCGGCCAGGTCTTTTTCGTGCACAACCGGGTGCGGAGCCTGGCCACCTGGACCCGCTATGTCCGGGAAATGGTGCCGGAAGCCCGGGTGGCCATGGCCCATGGCCAGATGCCGGAAAAGGAACTGGAACAGGTTATGGTGCGCTTCTGGCGCCGGCAAGTCGATGTCCTGGTGTGCACGGCCATCATCGAAGCCGGCCTGGATATCCCCGCGGCCAACACCATCATTATCAACCGGGCCCATACGATGGGATTGGCCCAGCTCTACCAGTTGCGGGGCCGGGTAGGACGCAGCCAGGCCCAGGCTTACGCCTACCTGCTGGTCCCGGATGAGGCGGCCCTCACCCGGGAGGCCCAGAAGCGCCTCACGGCCCTGATGGAGTTCACGGAGCTGGGCTCCGGGTTCAGGATCGCCATGCACGACCTCCAGATCCGGGGCGCCGGCAACCTGTTGGGACAGGCCCAATCCGGCCACTTGCTGGAGGTGGGCTACGAGCTCTATCTTCAACTGCTGGAGTCGGCCATTCGGGAATACAAAGGGGAACCTCTGGAGGAGGCGACGCCGGACCCGGAGATTCATCTGCCTCTGGCCGCTTATCTGCCCGAGGATTATGTGCCCGATGTGCAGCAGCGCCTGGCCCTCTACCGGCGCCTGTCGGGCCGGCTGACGCCCGAGATGGTGAGCGAACTGGAAGAGGAATTTCTCGACCGCTTCGGGCCGCTGCCGGCGGAGGGACGCAATCTCCTGGAGGTGGTGCGGACCAAACACCGTTTGCGGGAGTTGGGGGTCAGGCGTCTGGATATTCAGGACAGCTGC
>PEWM01000126.1 GCA_002779455.1 Deltaproteobacteria bacterium CG07_land_8_20_14_0_80_60_11 | reverse complement strand
GTCATTCTGAGGGAGCGGAGCGACCGAAGAATCTCAAAATACGAGATGCTTCGCTTCGCTCAGCATGGCAAAAAAATCTTCTCGCACATTAAGTGAACAGTATTGCCGCCTAATCCGGGCTTATCAGCGTTAGGTCTCTCTGGCCCTTAATGGGTGAGGGCGCGCTCGCCGGGAGGCCTCACCGCCTTGACCGGCGGCCCCGTCTCGGTTACATTCACCCCAGGCGCAGGCCCCCCAATCTTGCCGTACCCGGGAGAAACGTGACTATCCCCAACCGGTTGCAAGAAGTACCCCTCGCCCAGATCGACCTGGCTGAGACCGCCCTGGAGATGGCGGCGGCCCCGGCCCTGGACCGTCTGGCGGCGTCCCTCCGGGAAGTGGGGCTGATCAACCCTCCCTGGCTCCGGCCCCAGCCCGGCGGCCAAAGGTTTCAGGTGGTCACCGGGGCCAGGCGCATTAAGGCGGCGGCCGACCTGGGCTGGCAGGAGATAACGGTCCGCCTGACGCCGGAGGGCGCGCCCGATTTTTATTGTCTGCTGGTGCACCTGATCGACAATGCCTTTACCCGGGGGTTCAACCTCCGGGAGCAGGCCGCCCTGGTGGCCCGGCTGCTGAGCCATTGCGACCGGGAGACCGTGGCGGCCAGATACCTCCCCTACCTGGGCCTGCCTCCTTCCCAGGCGATTCTTGAGCGTCTGATCAAAACGGCCGGCCTGGAGACCCCCTGGCAGCAGTTGGCGGCTTCCGGCCGCCTGGCTCTCACCGCCGCGGCCCGGCTGGCTGATTGGGACCCGGAGGCCCGGGCTGCGGCCTGGCCATTTCTGGATAGCCTGCGGCTGAGCCAGAGCAAACAGGAAGAATTGCTGGACCAGGTCGCTCTCCTGGCCCGCCGGGAGGGGATTTCCCCGGCCGCGGTCCTGGCCCGGGACGAACTCCGCCGCGCCCTGACTGATTCTGACCGCACCCCCCAGGAGAGGGTTGAGGCGTTAAGGCGGCGCTTGTACGCCCAAGTTTATCCCCGCCTCAGCGCGGCCCGGGTGGCCTTCGAGACCGCCCTCGCCCGGCTGGGGTGGAAGCGCACCCCCCGCTTTCGCCTGCACCCGCCCGCCGTCTTTGAAGGCCCTGATTTCAACCTGGAAATCAAATTTCGGAACGCCCTGGAATTGCAAGAACTCCTGGGCGAAATCAACCGCCTGACCCGGCAGGAAGATTTCGCCGACCTGACCCGCGGGTAGGCCGCGTCAGCTATCAGCACTCAGCACTCAGCTAAGAGATCGGCTTGGCGAGGTGTTGGATGCGCACTGCGCACCCTTGTAAAAACTTTTCAACAGAGCCAGGGACCCGGGGCGGTTCGGGCCGCCGGGACACCTTGCAACCGGCGCGGACGTACTTATCTTGTCAGTCATCACGACTGAACGGCGTCAGCCATGCGCCCAAGGAGCCTGTCATGTCAGAGCCCCGACCCAACCGCCTCATCGATGCGACCAGCCCCTATCTCCAGCAGCATGCCTACAATCCGGTGGATTGGCGCCCCTGGGGGCCGGAGGCCCTGGAACAGGCCCGCCGGGAAGACCAGCCCATCTTTTTGAGCATCGGCTACTCCACCTGCCACTGGTGCCACGTCATGGCCCATGAATGCTTTGAAAACCCGGCCATCGCCGCCATCATGAACGAGCATTTCGTCAATATCAAGCTGGACCGGGAAGAGCGCCCCGATCTGGATGAGGTTTACATGAACGCGGTGCAGGTGCTCACCGGCCATGGCGGCTGGCCCCTGAGCGTCTTCCTCACCCCGGACTTGAAGCCCTTTTACGGCGGCACCTACTTCCCCCCCGAAGACCGGGGCGGGCTGCCGGGTTTTCCCCGCCTGCTGCTGGCCCTCAGCCAGACCTACCGGGAGAATCGCCAGCAGCTGACGTCGCTCTCCCTGAAGGTGGAAAGCCACGTGCAGCGTTTGGGAGAGGGAGGTCAGCAGGGCGGCGGCGGCCCCACCCGGGAAACCTTGGAGGCCGCGGCGCACCGCCTCTTGCAGGATTTCGACCCGGTGAACGGCGGGCTGGGCAACGCCCCAAAATTCCCCCGGTCCCTGGAACTGGATTTTCTGTTCCACTATTATAACTTCTCCGGGGAGGCCCCGGTCCTGGCGCAGCTGGCCTTCACCCTGGAGAAGATGGCCCGGGGCGGCATCTACGACCAGTTGGGCGGGGGCTTCCACCGCTACAGCGTGGACGCGGCCTGGGTGGCGCCCCATTTTGAAAAGATGCTCTACGACAATGCCCTTTTGCCTCCCCTCTACCTGGCTCACTACCGGCTGACCGGAAGCGATCTGTCCCGGCGCATCGCCCAAGAGACCCTGGATTTTATCCTGCGGGAGATGAGCGCCCCCGAGGGGGGCTTTTATGCCGCCTGGGATGCGGACAGCGAGGGGGTGGAAGGCAAGTACTACGTCTGGAGCCGGGAGGAAGTGGCCCGGGTGGTGGGGTCCGAGGCCGCGCCCCTAATAATGGCGGCCCTGGGAGTGACCCCGGCGGGCAATTTCGAGGGCGCCAACATCCTGACCCGGCCCCGGTCCCGGGCCGAGTTGGCGGCGCAGTTTAACCTTTCGCCGGACCGGGTGGGGCAGATCCTGGCGGCGGCGTTCAATCGTCTCAGCCAGGCGCGGGGCCGGCGGGTGCCGCCCCACCGGGACGAAAAGGTCATCGCCGCCTGGAATGGCCTGGCCATCACGGCCCTGGCCCTGGGGGCCCAGGTCCTGGGGGAGCGGCGCTATTATGAGGCCGCAGCCCGGGCCGCCCGTTTTATATTGAAGGACCTGTTTAAGGAGAAGGTGCTTTCCCGGATCTGGACCGCGGGCCGGGTCAGCGTCCCGGGTTTCTCGGAGGATTACGCCCTGTTGGCCAACGCCCTCCTGGACCTCTACGAGACCGATTTTGATCCCGTCTGGGTGAGCGAGGCCCGGCGCCTGATGGCTCTCATGGATGAGAAGTTTTTAGACGGCGGCGACGGCGCCTATTTCTACGTGGACCGGGACCAGGCCACGCCCCTGGTGCGTTCCAAGAGCATCTACGACCAGGTCCTGCCCTCGGGCAACTCCATGGCGGCCCGGGTGAGTCTCAGGCTTTACCGGCTGACCGGCGAAGTGCATTACCAGGAGCGGGCCCAGGCGATTATCCGGCGACTCCAGCCCCACGCCCGGGAAACCCCCTGGGGG
>PEWM01000181.1 GCA_002779455.1 Deltaproteobacteria bacterium CG07_land_8_20_14_0_80_60_11 | reverse complement strand
TCAGTTCCGGGATGCCGCCCACCGGGGTGTAGCGGGTAAAACCCTCCCGGATGGCCCGGATGGCGGCCTCCCGGATGTTGTCCGGGGTGTCGAAATCCGGCTCCCCCACCCCGAAGTTGACTATGTCGACCCCCTGGGCCTTGAGCTGATTGGCCTTGGCATTCAGGGCCAGGGTGGCGGACGGGGGAATCTGGCGGATACGGCGGGCAAGTTGCATGGCGACTCCTTGATAGATAAAATTTGCCGGGAGGGTTAAAGCGCGGTTGGTCATCTTCCCTGGCGTAATCTCACGGCAACAATCTTTTGATAATTATCCAACATTATGATACTTGTCAACTGCGGGAGGCCTGCCCGGTGAAATCCGTCGCCATCATTACCAAGAAATTCAAACCCGATGCCCTGGAAGCGGGCCGGGCCTTAAAAACCTGGCTCGAAGGGCGCGGGGTTACAGCCTGCCATTTCGAAAACGAACCCGAGCCTCTGATCCCGCCTTTGCCGGATGACGTGGAGTTCATCGTGGTGATGGGGGGGGACGGCACCATTTTAAGCGTGGCCCGGCATCACGGCGAGCGCGGCGTCCCCATCTTCGGGGTCAACCTGGGGGGCCTCGGGTTCCTCACGGAAATCTCCCTGGACGAACTCTACCCCAGCATGGCCGAGCATGTGCTCACCGGCAAATTTGAGGTGGAAGAGCGCCTGATGATCACCGTCACCCTGTTTCGCCAGGGACGGGTCCTCTGGCAGGAAAACGTCCTGAATGACGCGGTGATCAACAAAGGCGCCTTGGCCCGCATCGCCGAGATGACCGCCTGGATCGACGGGGAATACCTCACGGTCTACCGGGCCGACGGGCTTATCGTCGCCACCCCCACCGGCTCCACTGCCTACAACCTGTCCGCCGGCGGGCCCATCGTCTATCCCACCCTGCACCACCTCATCCTGTTGCCCATCTGCTCCCACACCCTGAGCAACCGCCCCATCATCCTGCCGGACACGGTCACGGTGGCCGTCACCCTGGACGAAAAAGTCCAGGATGTCTATCTCACCCTGGACGGCCAGGTGGGGCAGGCCATGGCGCCGGGTGACCGGGTGGAAATCCGCCGGGCCCCGTACCACCTGAAACTGGTGAAGTCACCCCACCGCAGCCATTTTGAAATCCTCCGCACCAAACTGGGCTGGGGCGAACTGGGCGTCTGTAAGTAGTCAGGGGTAGGGGTCAGGGTTAACCGTAGGGGCGACCCGGCGGGTCGCCTTTTATCTCGTTCCCAAACTCCAGCTTGGGAACGCCTTTACTCGCCAAGCTCAGCTTGGCAACCATTTCCGTTCCCAAGTACAACTTGGGAACGAGTAGCTATAATTATGAGGCGAGAAAACCCCTTGACAAATCCTAAAACTAAGCCTTAAATTTTCTTAAAAAATTTTAGGCGAGAATGCCCCAGATTTTTTTATTTTCGCTATCTCATTTTGTTTACGCTTAAATAGCCAGAATCAAGTAAGGTGGGCATATGGAACCGGCTCAAGAAGAAATCCAGAGCAACCCGCAAGCAGCAAGCGTCTTGGAGGATTTGTTAGCCAAGGTTAAAACTGTGGTCCAAAGTCAACATGGCGAGTTATTCGCCAGGATAGTTGAAGAATTCTACGAGCAGGTAACGGAAGAGCACTTCTCCCCGGAAGACCTGGCCGAAATTGAAGAAGGCTTTGCCCAGATCAGACGGGGTGAATATGTCACCCTGGAAGAATTGGAAAAAAAGCTTGGGCTATGAGCTACCAGGTGCTTGTGGGTCATGAGGCCGAAAAAACGATAGTGAAACTTGATAGGACCACGGCAGGAAGAATTCGAGACCAGATAAGAAAAATTGCTGCCAACCCATTCGACCCGCGAATATCCAATCAATTGAAAATGACCCCGGAGAAGCGGTACTCGCGGGTCGGCGACTGGCGCATTGTGTATGAAGTCAATGAAATCCAAAAGGTTATTGACGTCTCCGCCGTCCAGCACCGCAGCCGCGTCTACAAAGAATTAAAGAAGTGATCCGGGGCCAGGGATCAGGGTTAACCGTAGGGGCGACCCGGCGGGTCGCCTTTTATCTCGTTCCCAAGCTTGGCTTGGAAACGCCTTTACTCGCCAAGCTCAGCCTGGCAACCATTTTCGTTCCCAAGTACAACTTGGGAACGAGTGGAAAAACTGACTACTGAGCATTTATACTAATCCTTGGCCCCTGACCCCTGACCCCTGATATGACTGATCCTATCAAAGAATTCCCCATGTGGCGCTGGCGCCACGGCCGGGTGGAAACCACCCGGGACGTGGTAGTGGTGGAAGAACCCCTGCAAATCCGCCTGGGGGGGGAGCCGTTTCAGGTGCTCATGCGCCTGCCGGGGTGGGAGAAGGAACTGGCTCTGGGGTTTTTGCATACCGAGGGCATCGTCCGGGACCTGGCCGAGGTCATCACCATCCACTTCTGCGGCACCGGCACTGACCCCATGCTCCCCCCCAACGTGGTGGACGTGATGCTGACCGAGGCGGCCCTGGCCCGGCGGGGCCGCCGCCATCTGGAGGTGTCCTATTCCAGTTGCGGGCTCTGCGCCAAAGAGGCGGTGAGCGAGATCTGCCAGAAGGTCCCCCCGGTGCAGAGCGCGCTAACCGTCGCCCCGGAGGCGCTGTTGTCCCTGATGGCTCGCCTGCAGGAGGCCCAGACCATCTATCAAGATACCGGCGGGACCCACGCCGTGGCCCTGGCCAGCCCCGGTGGTAAGGTCTTCATCCACGCCGAGGACGTGGGACGCCACAACGCCATGGATAAGGTCATCGGCCGGGCCGTCCTCACCCGCCAGGACCTCACCGGCCTGGTGGCCCTGCTGTCCGGCCGCATCAGCTTCGAGATGGCCCTAAAATGCATCCGCGCCGGCATCCCGATTCTGGCCGCGGTTTCGGCCCCCACCTCCATGGCCCTGGAACTGGCCCGGGAACTCAATCTCACCACCGTGGGCTTCGTCCGGGACCAGCGCCTCAATATCTACACCGCCCCGCAGCGGGTGGCGGAGGTGGGGACCTGATTTTTTTAAAGAGCCGAAATAACCCCACCCGCCAGCCAGCCAGTCAGAAAGAGTCGCAGACGATTCACCAGGTGGGCCGGGGCCAGGTGGCGACCAGTTCGGGTCAGTTCCCGGACTCGCAGCTTAAAGCGTTCCCGGGCCTGGGACGCTACTAATTTAAATAACTTTCCGAAGCAGTCACTCATGGGCCTTCGGCCCACCCGTAAAGCATGAAAATCTGGTATTAACTGGTGGCAC
>PEWM01000080.1:2331-3358 GCA_002779455.1 Deltaproteobacteria bacterium CG07_land_8_20_14_0_80_60_11 | reverse complement strand
AGGTGGCGGTGGACCAGGTCTGGCGACCTTCTCCGGCCCGGGAGGCCGAACTGAAACAGGGCAAGGTTATCTTGAAAGAGCGCGGCCTGAAACAGGGCGATATTATCCTGGCGGTGAATAATTGGCCCATCCCCTCCGAGGTGGCGGCCTGGGATGAGGCCATAACAACCACGCGGGATATTTTCAAAGATTTCCTGTTCATCATACCCATATATAGTTATCAGCAAAGGTACAAATATAGAAGCGTCCAGAAGTTTATCTACATGTGGTTTCCCGGCGAACTATTGCCCGCCATCATGCTGGACTTGAAGCATATCAACATTGAAGCCCGGGGACGTTATCTGACGGGGCCGGTGGAGCTGTTAATTCAGCGGGATAACCAAAAAATGCTCACGACCATTTATTCCCAGCTTCTGCCGGCGGAATATGCCATCCTGGTGGACACTAAAGGCAATAGTATTAATGCGTTCGCCGCCCCCGGGCAAATCATCCTGACCCGGCGGATGGTCAGTTTTTGCCTCAATGACGATGAGCTGGCCCTGATCGTGGGGCACGAGATGGCGCATCAGGTCCTGGGTCATCTCATCAGAGGGGCGGCGCGTCGGGAGCTGGGGAAATTTGTGGGCGAGGCCTTCACCGCCTTCAGCACGCTCTCTTTAAACCATCTCCTGGACTGGCGGCATGTCATGGTGTCGCCGAACGTGCGCCGGGTAGCCGCAAATGCCGTGGTGAGCGTTTTTTCCCAGGAGGATGAGCGGGAAGCGGATATCTATGGGGCCTGGTTTGCCTACCAGGCCGGCTACAATATTGAGAAGGGGTTAGCCGTTTGGGAGAGAATGGCCGCGGTGGTTAGTCATGACCCGTTTGAAGACAACTATTTCCTCGCCTCCCACCCGGCGCCTACGGAGCGGTTGGCCCGCCTGAAGCTGGTCAGTCAATACTTCAAGGCCGGCCGGGCGGCCGAGGTCTTCCTGCAAACCGCGGATCTGAACCGCCGGCCGCCGCCCCCGAGGCCCGACGCCCTGTC
>PEWM01000080.1:0-2231 GCA_002779455.1 Deltaproteobacteria bacterium CG07_land_8_20_14_0_80_60_11 | reverse complement strand
GCCGGAATTGCTGTCCACCCGGATCTCAGCCCGGTAGGGGGCCAGGAGCCGGCGCACCATGAACAACCCCAGGCCGGCCCGGTCCCCGCCGGGGGTGTGCCTGGTAGTGAAGAACGGTTGGAAGATTAAGGGTAAATCCGCCGGCGGGATGCCCACCCCGGTGTCGCCGATGCGCAGCCTGAGCCGCCGGTCCCGGCAGGCCGTCACCACCGTCAGACGCCGGCGGTTCGTTTTTTCCATGGCCTCTAAAGAGTTGTCGATGAGATTCCGGAAACTCTGGCTGAAATCGATATAGTGCCCGGAGAATAAGGGCAGGCCGTCCTGGAAGTGAAATTCACCGGCTACCTGGTGTTTGAAGAAGGGGTCCGCCTGGTAGAGTTCCAGTTCCTGCCGGCAGAGCTGGTTGAGGTCCAGGGGGAACTTCTCCTGGGCGTCCTCATGCACCCCTTGCCGCACCAGGCTGCGGGCCAGGCCTTGCAGCCGGTCGAGTTCCCGGCGTAATTGGCTGAATTTCGCCCGGCGGTAGCGGGTCAGGGCCACCAGGGGTTCGGGGTCGGCCCAAGGGGATGCGGTGAGCAGGTTCAACTCCTCCTGGGCTTTCTGCTCCAGAAGATCCAGCTGGAACGAGAGGACCTGCAGCGGGGTGTTCATCTGATGGACAATGCCCAGGCAGCGGCGGCCCACGCTTCCGTGGCGATAGGAGCGCACCAGTTCTTTAAAGCTCCGCTCCAGGACCTCGTTATCCTCCGAGGCATCAGGCGGCGAGGACGATACCGTGACGGAGTGCCAACGCCCCGGCGAGGCCTCCGGCCCGGGGGGCGGCCCGGCCACGCCCTTCGGGGCCTCGGGTTCCCTGCCGGAATCAACCGGAATATGCTTCATGGCCATAAGGTGGCTCGCTTTCTGGCCCCCCGCCCTTGCCTCCAGACGTCCTTGGCGCCCTGGGGTGGGCGGACGGGTCCAACTCCCCCTGGCCCCCCTTTTCTTATCGGCAGATTTGCAGGCAACATGAATGCGGCCGACAGTGGGATGAGCAGCCGAATACGGCCCTTGGCCCGCTCTGACTTTCCGATCCTATCGGTTATCTGATATAATTACTTTAGCTTTCCATCCCCCTAAAGATCCATGGCAAGCGTTCAGCTTTCAGCCATCAGCTTAATGAACGAATTCAAGAAAATATGATAGGGGACAGAGTCAACCATTTTTCATCAGGTTTACTTAACTTTTTGTTTTTGCTGAAAGCTGACTGCTGAAAGCTGAACGCTTACGATCCATGAGGTGAACTGATGATTAAGCGAGAGGTGTGGTATTTCCGGGGCGTGGGTCCGCAGAACACCCCGGCCTGCCTGGAGCTGATGGAGAAGGCCGTGGCCGCGGGGTTTCGCCACCTGGTGGTGGCGTCCACCACCGGCGATTCCGGGGCCCAGGCCGCCCGGCGCTTGCAGGGCAAGGAGGTCAACCTGGTGGTGGTGGGGCACTCCGTGGGATTCAAGGGGCCCAATCTCGACGAGTTTCTTCAGGAGCATTACCAGGAGATCACCGGCCTGGGAGGTAAAGTGCTCAAGGCCACCATCCTCACCCACTCCCTGGAGACGAGCCTGGCGGATCAATTCAAGGGCAGCGCCCCCACTCTGCTCATCGCCAATACCCTGCGGCGCCTGGGGCAGGGGATCAAGGTGGCCTGCGAGATCGTCATGGAGGCGGTGGATGCGGGCCTCATCCCGGAAGGAGAAGAGGTCGTGGCCATCGGCGGCACCGCCCGGGGCTGGGACACCGTGGCCATCATCAAGAGCGCCGCCTCCAAACGCTTCATGCAGCTCTCGGTCCTGGAGATCTGGGCCAAGCCCCGGGTGTGAGGGCAACGGTGCGGCATTATCCAGGAACAGGCCGCGCTGACTCTCCCATTCTTCCATAAGGGCCTGGCGGCCTGAAGGGTCTCCCAGGGCGGCTTAAAGGCGTCCGGGCTTTTAATTAACCGCTGGCGGCAGAGTCACCAGGTCATTGATTCTGCCATTTCATATGCCGTTTGATCCGATGGGTCGGGAGTTCAAAACCAGGACGGGTTTAACCTCCCACCCGGCGAAGGCCTGATAGTCAGAAAGGAATATCGTCCACCGGTAAGATACCGGCGCCACCCTCCTGGACCTCGACGGGCCTGGACGGTTCCCTGGATTCACTTTCACCCTGCCGCCCCAGCATCTCCATGTTCTCGGCGATAATGTCGGTAGTGT
>PEWM01000014.1:12645-12787 GCA_002779455.1 Deltaproteobacteria bacterium CG07_land_8_20_14_0_80_60_11 | reverse complement strand
CCAACCTGGTATGAGAGGGGAGAACCCGGCGGGGCGGCCCTCCTATACCGAGTCGCAATCACAACGCGCGGCATTGTATGGGCGCACCCGCGTGTGCGCCCTCAATTCAGGGCGGACACATGGGTCCGCCCCTACAGAAAAA
>PEWM01000014.1:10289-12619 GCA_002779455.1 Deltaproteobacteria bacterium CG07_land_8_20_14_0_80_60_11 | reverse complement strand
ATAAGATTCTCGGCTTGATGATCCTTCCGGTCCTGGTTCGATAAGCCCACTCCAGGCCAAAGCATAGGGGAAGCAAGCCGATCATGGTGATGAGAGCCGGCTTGGAATTTTGGTAGATATAACAGCTCAGGACCCCCAGCATGATCAGGCAGGCGATCAGAGCGAGCCAGGCGAGCCATTTTTGGGCGCCGGTGGCGGTGATGACCTTCAGGTGGGCCGCATTGACGCCGGCGTAAATCAGCAGGAAGGCGCCGCTGCCCATCATGGCCACCCCGGAGAGATCGAACAACAGGATGAACAGAATCACCAGTCCCGCGGTGATCAGAAGGCCCTCGCTGCTCCGGGCCCAGACCTGCCGGGCAAAAAACCGGGGCAGTTCCCCGTCCCGGGCAATCATATAACTGACGTTGGCGCCGCCGAACAGGGTGGCATTGATGGCCGAAGCCGTGGAAAACAGAGCGCCCACGGCCACCAGTTTGAACCCCCAATTTCCCAGGAAAGGCTTGGCCGCCTGAGCCAGGGCGTAGTCCCGGGCGGCCACGATGGCCGGCACGTCCAGGTTGCCGATGACCGCCAGGGACACACACAGGTAGATCAGGATGACGCTCACCACGCTGAGACACAGGGCCTGGGGCAGCAATTTTCGAGGATTGGCCATGTCTTCTGCGGTATTGGCCACCAGTCCGAAGCCTTCGTAGCCGATAAACAGCACCCCGGCCCCGTAGAAAATGCCGTGCGCCGAGGGCAGCAGACTGGGGGCAAAATTATGGGATTGAATAAAAAACACCCCCGCGCCGGCAAACAGTACCAGGATAGATAGCTTGACCGTGACGATGAAGGTTTCGGCGCGGCCTACCGTCCTGGCCCCGATGAAATTGACCCCGGTGAACAGCAAGACGATCCCCACCCCGATCCCTTTGGAAACCCAGGCCGGCGGCTGAGACGGCAAAAAGGTCAGGGCATAGCCCACAAACCCTTGGGCATAAAGGGCCAGGGCGATGACGTAGTCGACCCACATATAGAGATTGAGGCCGCCGCTGAGCACCCCGTCGCCGAAGCCCTTGACCAGAAATTCCACCGCGCCGCCCGCCGATGGGAAGCGGACCCCGAGTTTGGCGTAGGAGTAGGCGCAGAGCAGGGCTACGACCCCGCCCACCAGGAAGGAAATCCACATGCCGTTGCCCGCAGCCTGGGCCACCACCCCCAAGATCGAGAAGATGCCGGCCCCGACCATGCCGCCGATGCCGATGGCTATGGCGGAGTACAGCCCGATGCCGCCGGCCGCCGGCGGCCTTTCCCGGCTGTTTACCGCGTCAGGACTCAAGTCCGCCATAAAAAAATCACTCCTCTTCGATCTTCTCAATTTGGAAGACCTGCAGGAACAACCCCGGACCGAGGCGGGCGAGTTCGCCATAAAGTATGACCGGGTCCAGGCGCTTGAGCTTATACTGCTCGGCCTGCTCGGGAGTCACGGCCGCCAGGTCAAAGTAGCCGGTGAGGTCAGCCGTATCATAGGTGGCGAACCATTTGAGCCGGCGCCACCTGATGGGATACCGGAGCAGGGTGAGGTAATTCCGGACCATGGCCGGGTCATACTCCAGGTATTGCCAGAAATACGCCTGCACCCGAACCTGCTGGCCGGCCTTGAGGCCGGCCGGGCCCGGGGCCAGGAGGTCACGGTATTCTATGGGCGTGTAGGCCTGGGGGTCAAAAGCGGCCGGGTACGGCCGGAGTTCGCCGCAGGCGGAAAACCCCAGCAGGCCGCACAGGAGGATGACCCCCAACCAGCCGGACACCTTGCGGGGCCGAAGGCCGCCGGGCGCCAAGGGCAGATGGCGCCGATGGGGTAATCGGTTCACGGGAGTTGCCTTATCCACAGTCTGGCCCCTAAGAGAAGAAATGGTTTTAAAGGCAATGCGGTTCACTTAAAGGGCGGCGGTCAGGGGGATCTCCAATCAGGTTATGCAAGGATAGAGGAACCCATTTTCTACTCCAAGTCATAACTAAATGATTAGGCTGCCTCACTCCGCCAGCAGGCACACGTGCGCCAGCACCTTGGCGTCCCCCAAGAGATGGCTCAGGAAACAAAACTCGTTGGGCTGGTGGGCGCAGTCGTTGGCGGTCATCCAGACCGCCGCGGGCAAACCCTGTTGGCGAAAAAAGGCGGCCACGGTACCGCCGCCGATTCCTTGGGGGAGGGCTTCCCGGCCGTAAACCTGCCGGATGGCCTGCTGCAGGGCTTTGACCACCGGGGCATCCGGGGCGGTGGGCGGCGCGCTGGCCAGGGTTTGCACCGGCGAAACTTCCAGGGTGACCCCGAATTTTCCGGC
>PEWM01000014.1:0-10281 GCA_002779455.1 Deltaproteobacteria bacterium CG07_land_8_20_14_0_80_60_11 | reverse complement strand
TGGCGATGACCCGGACCCGTTCTGTTACCTGGGTCAGGTCGTAGTCCGGCAACACCCGGCAGTCCAGGTAGAAGACGCCTTTGCCCGGAATGGTGTTGATGTTGGGCACGTTGGCCTCTTTTCGGGTGGGTTCGAAGGTGCTCATGGGGGGCCGGAACAGCGGGTTGTGCCGGGGAAATTCCCGGTGCAGGTCATCTAGAGCCACGATTACGTGGGCTGCGGCCCTCAGGGTATTTTTGGCCTTATGCGGCCGGGAGGCGTGGCCCTGCTGCCCCAAGAGCGTTACCTTGAGCCAGAGGATGCTCTTTTCCGCCACCTCGATCATGGCGCCGTCATTGCTGCCGGCATCGGGAACGATGATCAAGTCCTGGGGGGAAAAGAGACCGCGGTGCTCCCGCAACAGGTAGGCCAGGCCGCGCTCGTTGCCGGTTTCTTCGTCCGCCACCAGGGCCAGGGCCAGGGTGCGCTCCGGGGTGAGGCGCAAATCCAGGAAGGCCCTCACGGCCAGGAGCGACATGACGATGCCGTGATGGTCGTCTTCCGTGCCCCGCCCGTAGAGGCGGTCGCCGTCCACCCGGAGGGTGAAGGGGTCGGACTCCCAGAGGCTCAGGTCCCCCGGGGGCACCACGTCCGTATGGCTCAGGACCCAGACCTTTTCCGGCCGCCTCCCGGGCAGGTACGCCACCAGGTTGGGGCGCGTCCCGCCCGGCACCCGGTCATCCGGGGCCGGATAGTCGGCGACCTCAAGCCCCCAACTCTTAAGCACCTCCGCCAGGAAAGCGGCTTTGTCGGCCTCGCCGGTCCCCCCCACCTCCGGGGCCAACGCCACCCGGGAGACCAGTTGCCGCTGCAACTCGATCACCCGGTCCGGATAGCTATCCAGGCGCTCACTTACGAGCCGGAATTTCTCAGCTTGCGTCATCAATCAACCTGCCTGTATCGGATAAGTTGGTGGCACAGGCTTTCCAGCCAGTGCCACCCCGCACCGGCAAGATGCCGGCGCCACCAAGAACTTCTCAAACCAGAAAAATCGCCGTCCGGGCACCCCGGGCTTTGCCTTCCTGACGCCATCATATATAATTCGAGGGGCTAATGACAAGAAGAGTTTGGGTGGCCCCCCCGGTGGCCATGGTCCGCACCCGGGCCCGGGGCCGTATGCCCCGGAACGATTAGTCCGTCAACTGATCATGGTAGCTTAAAAAATACGGAATGTTCGAGTTTGCGGTAGTGGATTTGCAATCCTGGCTCCTGTAATTATATAATAATTTTACTTTTAGATGGCTAAAATTAGTGGTATGGTTCGCTCAGTGGCGTGAGCGCTGAATCCGCCTGTGAGGACTATTAAAAATGGCAAAGTTTACTATTCCTAAGGAAGATTGGAAAATCTTCATTAGCCTCCTTTCGTTAAAACAAGAGAAGAGAAAGGCTTTTTTGGAAATCATTAAAGACCCGACGAATGTCCCCC
The DNA here is from genome assembly GCA_002779455.1 of Deltaproteobacteria bacterium CG07_land_8_20_14_0_80_60_11. Classification (GTDB taxonomy): domain Bacteria; phylum Desulfobacterota; class Desulfobaccia; order Desulfobaccales; family 0-14-0-80-60-11; genus 0-14-0-80-60-11. The sequence goes on along the minus strand of PEWM01000014.1, from coordinate 8,816 downwards.
ATGCGGATGATTTCGCCAAGCACTATGTAACGATATCAAACAGAGAGCGCAAGGAAGCCGACAAAACTATTGAGGTTTTATTCAAACTATATAACCTTTATGACACATCAGGAGAAGGTATTGATTCAAATGTTTTAACACTCATGGATGCTATTAAAGAAATTGATAAAAAGGAAATCAAAGAAATATCGGAAACTGATTTTGAATTATTTAGCTTATTCCTCAAGGAGATACTATCATTACATGATACCCTTGGAGTAAGAGCTAAAGCATACAGATTAATGCCGCAAAACCAGCACGTATTTCGTCGTTCTGAAATTTACTCAGATATTAGGGCAGTGTTTAGGCCAGACAAGCCAGATATTAAGCCTTCTGCGGCTGTTATTGTACATTCTTTAAAAATAGATTACTACGAGGATTATGAGGAAAAGGCGTTTTATTTCGGGTTAAGTGAGAATGACCTTCAGCAACTAATGAATACCATTGAACGCGCTATTAAAAAGCATGAATGTCTAAAGAGGATGATTACAGATAATCTTGCCATCCAATGCCTGGAGGAAGAAGATTAATGGAAGCAGCCATAGTCTCATATGAAATGAATCGCACTCCGAAAGGAAGTGAATTGGGATGGCTGAAAAAGTCAAAAATCCTCTCACGAAGAAAAAAGCCTTCAAAGAAACTTCAATATGGGGCCGACATATCCAATTATCAACAAGCGACTCCAAGATTAAACGTATGTGAAGTCGGAACTGAGACTCTTCATGAGAAATTCAAAAGACTATTAAACGAATGGCAGGAAGAAGCTATTTTCATGTCATCTATGACAGAAATGGTGATGTTGCGCTCATATCAGGCAATTATTGGTATGGGTCCTGCCGTCGTTCCTATAATTATAAATGAACTTAAGCAAAATCCTGACTACTTGTTTTGGGCATTAGAAGCCATTACTGGGGTTAATCCAGTATTGCCTGAGGATGAAGGGAATCTTGGTCGAATGACAAATGCGTGGATTGAATGGGGACAGGAGAATAGCATAAACTAATGATTGAATTAATGACTGCATTCCCTGGATTACAAAATAGCATTTTTGAGATTAAAAGTCCTACAGATAAAAAATATAACTGCATTGCATGGGCTGCTGAGGATACGAACAATTTTTGGTGGCCAGAGAGAGGTTGCTATTGGCCAAGAGAATCTCCGCGAATAGTAACTCTTGATGCGTTTATTGCCGCTTTTGAAACATTGGGATTTACAACATGCGAAAATGAGCTATATGAAGAAGGTTTTGTCAAAATTGCAATCTTTGTTAAAGATGATGGGTCGCCAACGCATGCTGCTCGCCAATTACCGAATGGAAGATGGACTAGTAAGTGTGGAAGGTACAAAGACATTGAACATGATTTGAATGCGCTTTGCGGACCAAAGCCGGCTTATGGGAATATTGCCTGTTACATGAGAAAACCCGCCTGAATCAGTTTCTACTTTTTGTTCCTCATAAAAATCAGACTCTTGCTGACTAACAGGTTTTGGAACGGCTCGAAAAAATATAATCATCCGCATGGAGGAAATTCTATGAAGATCAAACGCATCGCCCATCTGGGAATCGCGGTGAAGGATCTGGACCCCCCTAAAAAACTTTATGCCGAAAATCTTGGCCTGAAGTTAAAGGGTGATGAAGTGGTGGAAACTCAGAAGGTCAAGGTGAGCTTTATCCAGGTAGGGGAAAGCAGCCTGGAATTGCTTCTGCCCACGGCGGCGGATAGCCCGGTGGCCAAGTTTCTGGAGAACAAAGGAGAGGGCTTCCACCACCTGGCCCTGGAGGTGGAGGATATCCACGCCGCGGTGGCGGAATTGAAGGCCGCGGGAGTGCGGCTTATCGATGAAACCCCCCGGGAAGGCGCCCACGGCGCCCTGGTGGCTTTTCTCCACCCCAAGGCCACCTTCGGCCTCCTGGTGGAGTTGTGCCAGTACCCTGACTGAGGCTAAACCTTAATGGGGATAAGCGCGGCGGCCCTGGTGGCCCAGGTCCAGGTCAATCTCCCCTTCCCGTTTTTGCAGGCCGGGTACCTCGAGAAGTTTTTGCACCGGGGCCTGAATCCGGAAATTGGCCTGGACGCCTATAGCTTGGGACATTACCCCCCCGGGGCCTTTCGCCGGGCGGCCCGGGCTTTTCAGGAGGCCGGGCGGCGGATCACCCTGCACGGCCCTTTTCAAGACCTGGCCCCGGGGGCGCTGGACGATGGCATCCTGGCCGCGTCGCGCCGGCGCTGGCGCCAGGCGTTCCGTTATCTGCCGGTATTTCGGCCGGTTTCCGTGGTCTGCCACCTGGGCTATGAAGCCCGGCACTACCGCGGGGACCAGGAGCGCTGGCTGGCCCGCAGCGCCGCCACCTGGAAGGAGTTGGCCGCCCTGGCGGCGCCTCACGGCGTGACGGTGATGCTGGAAAATGTCCACGAAACCGAGCCGGAACTCTTCCTGGAAGTCCTGGGACGGGTGGGGGCGCCCAACCTCCAGGTCTGCTTTGACGTGGGGCACCTCCTGGCCTTCAGCACCGGGGATTTCCCCCGGTGGCTCGAAACTCTGGCCCCGGTCATCGGGCACCTGCATCTCCACGACAACCACGGGGATCACGACACCCACCTGGCCCTGGGCGCCGGCCGGGTCCCCCTCAGAGAAACTCTCAACTACCTGGCCCGCCGGGGGCGCCGGCCCCTCATTACCCTGGAGCCCCACCAGGAAGGCAGCCTGGACCCCTCCCTGGACCACCTGGCCGGCATCTGGCCCTGGGACTAACTCGGTGGATGGTTCGATCTCATCCGCCGGCAAATTGAGAAAATATTGTCAGTCCTTTTTTCCCAGACAAATTCACTTTACCAGCGGGTTTTTCACCTTTATTGCGGGGAAGCGGCCAAAATCCCGGTCGGCGGTCCATAATTCACGGACGCCGTGGCTTTGACACAAAGCCGCAATGCGGGCGTCATGAATCTGGGGCCCGGCGACTTGTCCCACCTTGAGGGCAAGGCGCAACTCCGGCCAATATCCCTCTGATTCCGCCAATAGGACCAAGCTGGGAGATTCCAGCCAGGCCGCCGCCTGCTCCAGGGCCGCGTCCAAAGGGGTGGGGGGCGCATAGATTTTGGGATGAGTGACGATGGCCAGGAATTCATGGAGGCAAGGCCAGGGGATGGCCCAGGGTCCCCGGCCCTCAGCCAGTTGCACTATGGAGCCGTACGCGGCGCCGTGCCAGGGTGAATCTTCCCGATGCGCATAGACCAGGAGATTGGTATCCACGGCAATCATGCGCCGTGGCCCTCATAAATGAGCCCCCGAATCTGGTCCCAGGAGGCCCCGGTAACCTGGGGTTGCAGTCCGTTGCCTTTGAATGTGGCTTTGCGAAGCCTAAAGTTGCGGCTTCCCTCCCTTTCTGCGATGACCTTCCTCAAACCCTCCTCTACCAACGACCGGATCGTAGTTTTCTCTCGGCGTGATACCTGCCGGGCAGTTTCAAGGAGGGTATCTGATATCTCTATGGTTGTTTTCATATGGTTATATGTATCATTAAATACATCTATATGTCAACTTGAAATCCATGGATAGACAATGACTTTCTTGACAAAGTCGCCGGCTCATAATGGCGATAATTTATCCAGTTGCACCCAAGCCAAAAAATAGTGTCCTTCCCCAATTAATCAATTACTTTACAGCCGGGAGGCAAATAGATAGAATAAATTAGGCTGATAAATTGGTCTATTTATGAAAAACTTTCTCGCAGGCCGGTGATTGGCGATCCCGCCGGGCGCGGGCGGCAAATAAAAGAGGGCAATATCCACTTTATGAAGCGCCTGGCTATTCTCGGCTCCACCGGCTCCATCGGCCAAAGCACCCTGGCGGTGGTAGCGGAACACCCCGGTGAGTTTGCGGTGACGGGGTTGGCCGCCGGCCGGAACGTCAAGGTCCTGGCCGAACAGATACGTCAATTTCACCCGGCGCGGGTGTCGGTGCAAGATGAGGCGGTAGCCGCCGATTTGCGGCAGATGGCGCCGGCTCAGGAGGCCCCCGAAATTCTCTGGGGACGCGCCGGGGCCCGGGAGGTGGCGGTGGCGTCCGGGGCCGACCTGGTGGTCTCCGCCATGGTGGGGGCGGTGGGCCTGGAACCCACCCTGGCCGCCATTCAAGCCGGACTGCCGGTGGCCCTGGCCAACAAAGAGACCCTGGTGGCCGCCGGTTCCCTGGTGATGGCCGCGGCCCAGGAACGGGGCGTGTCCATCATCCCGGTGGACAGCGAACACAGCGCCATTTTTCAGGCGCTGCACGGACAGCGCCGGGAGGATGTGCGGCAGCTCTGGCTTACCGCTTCCGGGGGGCCGTTTCGCACCTGGGACCTGGAGCGCCTGCGCCATGCTACGGCCGCCCAGGCCCTGAAACATCCCAACTGGAGCATGGGGCCCAAGATCAGCATCGACTCGGCCACCATGATGAACAAGGCCCTGGAGGTTATCGAGGCTTCGGTGCTCTTCGGCCTCCCCGTGGACCAGGTGGGGGTTTACATCCATCCCCAGAGTATCATTCATTCCCTGGTGGAGTTTGTCGATGGCTCGGTGCTTGCCCAGTTGGGGGTGCCGGACATGCGCCTGCCCATCGCCTATGCCCTGAGCTACCCCCGGCGGCTGCCCCTGAACTCGCCGCCATTGGATCTGTGCCAGGTGGGCCGGCTCACCTTTGAGGCTCCCGATATGACCCGTTTTCCGGGGTTGGCCCTGGGATATGCCGCGGCCCGGGCGGGGGGCACCATGCCCGCGGTGCTCAATGCCGCCAACGAAATGGCGGTGGCCGCCTTCCTTAACGGCCGCCTCGGTTTTATGGACATCCCCCAAACCGTTGAGGCCACCATGGAGGCCCACCGGTATGAGCCGCTGGAGAGCCTGGAGCAGGTCCTGGCCGTCAACCGCTGGGCCCGGGATTTTGCCCAGGGCTTGATCAACCGGGGGATTTAGCGCCTCGCGGCGCTCCCCGGCCACGGACCGGCATGATTACTATTTCTCCTACAGGAGCATACAGACTTTTATGATAACCGTGTTGGCGACCGTCATAGTCCTGGGGGTCCTGGTTTTCGTCCACGAATTGGGCCATTTCCTCATGGCCAAACTCTTCGGGGTGCGGGTGGACGCCTTCTCCCTGGGCTTCCCGCCTAAGGTGCTCCACAAGCAGATCGGGGAGACGGATTACCGTCTTTCCGTGATTCCGCTGGGGGGCTATGTCAAGCTGTTTGGGGAAAATCCCAAGGATGAAGTGCCGCCCGAGTTGCAGCCGGTGTCATTTTCCCATCACCCGCTCTGGCATCGGTTTTTGATTGTCTTGGCGGGGCCGGCCTTCAATCTGATTTTCGCGGCCCTGGCCCTCTTCCTGGTCTTTGCTTTTTCCGGCATTCCCTATCTCACCACCGAAATCGGGGGGGTGAAAGAGGGTTCCCCGGCGGCGCAGGCGGGCCTGAGAACCGGCGACCAGATCCTGTCGGTGGGAGGCCAGGCGATGAGCCGTTGGGAAAACCTGGCGTTGACCATCCGCCAGAGCGGGGAGATGCCTTTGACCCTGTCGGTACGGCGGGGAGACCGGGACTTCCAGGTTCAGGTAACCCCCCAACGCATGGAGACCGCCGACATCTTCGGGGGAAAAGTCTCTGCCATGATCATCGGCATCACTTCCGGGGATCATCCGGCCGTGGAGCACGTCGGTCCCATCCGGGCCCTGGAGCAAGGCGTGCTGTTCACCGGCCGCCTTACCTGGCTGACCGTGGAGAGCCTGTATAAACTGGCGGCCCGGGAAGTGCCGCTGAAGAGCCTCGGCGGCCCCATCCTCATCGCCCAGGTGGCGGGCAAACAGGCGAAGATGGGGGTGACCTATCTGGTGCAGTTTATGGCGGCGCTGAGCGTCAATCTCTTCCTGCTCAACCTCCTGCCCATCCCCGTGCTGGATGGCGGGCACCTGTTTTTCTTCACCCTGGAGGCGATCCGGGGCAAGCCGCTGCCGCTGCCGCACCGGGAGATGGCCCAGGGATTGGGCCTGATGTTGCTCCTGGCTCTGATGATTCTGGTCTTCTACCAGGATATTTTGCGCCTGGTGCAGACCCAGTATTGAGAAGGTTTTGGGTTTTGGGTCAGAAGGATCAGGATTTTCGATGCGATAAATGCAAAGTTTCGTTCACTTGAAATGGAACTTCTTTAGAAAAAGCGAATAGAGCGTCCGTTTCCGCAAAATTTGCTTTTCCTTTTGCAACTGTAATAAACTCAACTTGCAACTAATTGTAAATTATATTTATTTTAACCCAAAACTAAAAACTAAAAACCAAAAACTAAAAACCAAATAAGCCCATGCTCATCTTAGCCCTGGATACCGCCACCGAGAAGGGCAGCCTGGCCCTAATGGCGGGAGACCGGGTGCTGATGGAGTACTCCCTGGAAAGCCCCAACGCCTACCTGACCTGCCTGATGCCCGGGGTGGCGGCGATCCTGAAAAATACCGGCAAGGAACTGGCGGATCTGGGCGCCGTGGCCGTGAGCACCGGCCCCGGCAACTTTACGGGGCTGCGGATCGGGCTGGCCACCGCCAAGACCCTGGCGTGGTCCCTCAAGTGCCCGTTGGCGCCGGTCCCCACCCTGGAGGTGCTGGCGGCCCAATTCCCCTTTCACCCTCACCCCATCGGGGTGGTCATGGACGCCAGGCGCGGCGAGGTCTTCTGGGGGCTGTTCCGGTGCCCGGAAGATTGGCCCCAGGTGCTGGAGGGGCCGTTGCGCCTGCCGGTGAGGGAACTCCCGGCCCGGCTGCCTCGGCCGCTCTTGCTCACCGGTCCAGGCCTCGAGGTCTACCGCGAGCTGCTTACTGCCCTACTCCCCCCGGAGATCGCCTGGGCCCCGCCGGACCGGCGCTGGCCCCGGGCCTCGACCCTGGCCCGGCTGGCGCGCCGCCGCCTGGAGCAGGGCCTGACCGCTAATCCCGCCCAACTGGCCCCCACCTACCTGCGCCCGGCGCTGTGATCTAGAGGTGAGTGTCGGTTAGAGCGAATGCCAAAAGTTTTTGCCGTTATGACACATGCTCCAAAAACCCAAATCCCCCCCAACCCCCCTTTGTCAAACGAAGCATTACCCGCAAGTCGGGAAGTGGTTGATTCAACAAGTTTTTGGTGGCACAGGTTTCCAACCTGTGCAGGTACCGGCAAGATGCCGGCGCCACCAGTCAGAAAAACTTGTGGGTAAGGATAAGCTTTTCCAAAGGGGAGAATAAAGCAGGAAGGAAACGCCGCCATACCCGACAAGATCATCATCACCGGCCGCGACATGATCCTCCAGGAGGAGACGGGCGCAGGGCAGGTCCGGGTGGCCCGCCGGGCGCCCCTCGAGGCGGTGCTGCGTTACGTGGCCCGGGTCATGCCGCCCCCGCTGCCGGTGTTGCCCCCGGGCGCCCGCTGGCTCTGCCGGAAAAAAGACCTGTTCATCCTGGTGGTGGAGCATCCCCCCCAATGCCGCACCCTGAGGGTCAGCCGCGGCAAGAAAGGCGAGGACGATTACCACCCTTACCGCCTGGCCTTCCCTTATGTTATCTATGTCCTGACCTTCTACCGGGACGGTTTCGAGGAAATGAAGATGTTTTTCCGGAACCGTTCCTGGAGTTCCCCCACCGACACCCTCTATCATACCAACCTGCCCAACGTTCGGGGGGAACCGGGTCACTACGGCAGCCAGAGGGTCTGCTTGCGCTACCGCCCGGAGATGCTGGAGGGGGCGCCCCTGGCCGAGGCGGCGCCGGCGCTCCTCGAGTTCTTCTGGAGCACCGGCTTCAATCAAGATATTGCCAACAGCGCCTTCGGACGGGCCCGGGATCGGGACCCGCGCCTCGCCAGCCTTGAAGCCTGGGAGGCGGCCAGTCGGGAAAATCCCCTTTTCCCTTTAGAAGTGGATTGGGAACCGGCTGGCCGGGATTTGCCGGGTTTGTGGTCGGAATGCTTGAAGCTGCATGGCGAGACGGCTGCCCCTATCGCCACCGCCAGCGAACTGGCGGATATCCTCTACCGGCTGCCGGTGGGATACTGAAGCCGGCCGGAGGGCCGCGAACTTACGGTTTCCCCGGCGCCACCGAGTTGTTTGGCGTCGGGGCTCGTAAGCCCCCGGCTTCCTTGCTGCTGCCAGGCTTAATTCCGTTCTGGTCGTGCCCATTGGCGTGGCCGGCACAGGGACGGGGCCACGGCTGCGGCTGCCCGACCAGCCCTTCATACCTGGCGACCTCCCGTTGGCATAACTGGGGTCAAACGAGCCGGTCGTGGCCCCCGGGATTAAACATAACCCTTTTTCTTAAAGTCTACCTTGCCATGGGTTTTGAAGGTAAAGGCCACCGGGGAATCGTCTGCAAAGCATTTCAACGACGTTCCCACCAGTTTTCTCAACGCCTGCATCAGTTGCTGGGATGAAATTTGATTGAAGTCGCCCTCCAAGGTGAGATACAAATTATCACCTTTCCGGCAAACCGATACCGTTGGTATCATAACACTCTCCTTTCCGCGCCCTGGTACGGCAGTAATGATATAGTTCATTGCTTTTCACCCAATCCTTGAAATTCCGGGTTACGTGCCTTATCCGGTTGTCACTCATACACATAACACGATTGAGTAGCGTTGCACTGAGGGAGAGTACTGATATTCACGGCAGGATTTACTGATTTTAGTTGGGGGGAAGCTACTATCCGGGGAAGATCAGCAATCCGTCTCCAGGGTGATTCGCCTTTGGAGATCGGTAATAAGGATCGGGGGAGGAGAGGCGTTTGCCTTC
>PEWM01000251.1 GCA_002779455.1 Deltaproteobacteria bacterium CG07_land_8_20_14_0_80_60_11 | reverse complement strand
TAAGCTGGCCGGTGGCCACCAGCACCTTGACCTGGCCGGAGTTCAGATCATTGACGACCTGTTCCCGCTCCCTGTTCTTCAGATCGCCGGTCAACACCGCGGCCTGGACTCCCCGGTCGGCCAGCATACCCGCCAGGACCTCGCAATGGGCCTTCCGGTCAGTTAGCACCAAGCACACCCCGCCGCCGTTCCCGGCCTCTTTGGCCACGTCCGCGGCGATCAGGGCATTGCGCTCGGAGTCCTGGGTCAACTCCGACAGCATCCGGGAGTATTCTTCCGAGGGGTCGCTGTAAGGCTCAAAATCGGTTTTCCGGACAATTATCTCGGCTGCCAGGATATGACCGTCTTCAATCAGGCCGTCCCGCTCCACCTCGTACACCTTATCCCCCAGGTGCCAATAAATCAGCCGGGTCAGACCATCGCGCCGCCAGGGGGTAGCACTCAAACCCAGCATGAATTTCGAGTCAAAGACCGTGACCGCTTCGGTAAATGTCCGGGACGGGGCGCGGTGACACTCGTCGCACACCAGGAAGCCAATAGAAGGTGCCACCTCACGGGCGCACTTGTATAAACTCTGGACCAGGGCCACGGTGAGCTTTTCCCCCAGGTGCATCTTGCCGTCGCCGATCACCCCCACCTGCTCAGCCGGGATGCCCAGGAAAGTCCCGATCCGGTCTATCCACTGGTTGAGCAGCTCTTTGCTATGCACCACGATCAGGGCCGGCTGCCGCCGTTTGGCAATTACCGCCAGGGCCATGACCGTCTTACCGGAGCCGGTCGGAGCTGCCAGGGTGCCAAAGTCCCGGCGCACAATGGCCTCCACCGCCTCGGTCTGGAAGTCTTTTAACCCGCCGGTGAACCGAAAGTCTACCCCCGGGAGCCGCCTCGTTTGATTGTCTACCTGGTATTGGATCCCAGCATCCCGGAGAATCCAGATTACCTGCCGGATGAATCCCCTGGGCATGACCAGAGTGTCGTCGTCTATCCCCCAGAATTGCAGCACCTCCGGTACCCGCCAATTGGAATAGCCATGTTTCTGGTTTTCCAGCCAGGCCGGGTTGGGGAAGCTCAACCGGTCCTTGAGGAGGTCCAGCGCCGGCGGCGGCAACTCCCCCATGGGAAAGAGAGTGATCCGGTTGTCGATTCTTAGGGTGAGCATGGTGCTGTCCTTTTGTGGTCAGGGGACCTACGACAAGAATGACCCCACCTCCAGGGGAATGTCAGGGAAGTATTTCTTAATCCTCCGCATGGCCATGTTCACGCCCTTCTCAGTCCTGTATTGCTTCTTGTCAAAATCGGAAAACTGGTCTCGCACAAGGTGGTACCAAACACGGTAAAGCTCATCCCCTTCCTGGAAGGGACGGTCCTTCAAATCACCGATAAAAATGCAGTAATATTTGTTGGCCATGTGTGCATCTACCCTATCCAAGCATTACGGCTGCGGCGTCCGATCAATTTTATTTTTCTTTAACCAGTTATGTAGTGTACTCCTGGCAACCTTGTACCTCTTTGCGATATAAACGAGTGAAGAACCAGTCTTTATCAGAGCCTTAATTTCTGGTCGGTATTGATCCAGCTTACTTTTGCCGGAACCTTTCGGCCGCCCCAACTTCACGCCGGCGGCTTTCCGGGCCTTAAGACCCTCCTTGGTTCTGGCCGAGATCAGGTCCCGCTCGATCTCTGCAAATAGCGCCATCATGGTCAGAAAAACCTTGGACTCAATGGAGTCGTTGACATGCTGGGCTCCCTTGAGCACGTAAACGTGGACGCTCTTCTTTTTCAGTTCAGCCAGAATCTCTAAAATCTGCAAGGTTGAACGGGCTAACCGGCTGAACTCCGGGGTGATGAGCCAGTCGCCTTTGCCCAAGAAAGCTACTACCTGCCCAAGTTCGCGCTTCCGCCAGTCCTTAGTGCCTGAAATTTTCTCTTCCACCCAATCGACCGGGCCCATCCTGCGCTCATTGGCAAAGGCGAGGATATCGGCCTTGTTCTTTTCCAGGTCCTGGTCCTGGGTGCTGACCCGGAGGTAGCCTATTACCCTCATGAAATTTGCTCCGACAGAATGCCTTGGACCCGGTGCATCAACTCTTGCACTTGCCGGATGACTGCGGGGCGGTTCAGGGGTTCCTCGGCTATATCCAGGGCGCCGTAGCGGTATTCTACCGAATAGGCGGTGTATTCGGTGAGGTCCCAGAATTCATCCACTCCTGCCCCCTGTTCCTCCAGGAGGGCCAGGAGCCGGGCCAGGTTGTGGGTCAGAGGATAATCTTGACCAAGGGCGGCCAACCAGGCTTTGAGGGTTTTTTCCATGGACTGCTGGGCATGGAAACCGAAGACTTCATCGGCAAAAGTGAGGGGGTCCCCCATGCCACGGAGGGCCTTGAGGTCTTTCCCGGCCAGGTCCAAAAGAGCACGGGCGTGTTTAAGCTCGCTCATACAAGAGTTTCCCTTCCCGCAAGGCTCGGGCGATGACATGATTTTTGCTCTGACTCCACTCTTCCACCTCATCAGGGGTATAAACCAGGATGTCCTGTGAAACCGGAAACCGAGCCAGCATCCGCCAAATTCTGCCCATCTGCCGGCGGCGGGTCTGACCCGGGACAAAGGGATGATCCTGCACAATAAGAAAATCCAGGTCCGAGTCGGACCGAGCCGTTCCCTTGGCCCGGGAGCCGAAGAGGATCACCTTTTTGGGGTCAACCTCACGGACGATGATAGCCGTCATTTCTTCAATGAGTTTTTCGATTTCTATACTCATGGCTTGCTCCAGGTCTTGCACCGCATCCCTTGCACTGGGCCTTGCCGTGCCCAGGCCCAAGACTAGGTAAAGAAGGTGTTCCTGTAGCCGCAGGTGCAGTTGACATCTTCCCCTTCGTAAACGGAGGGGATTCCCCTCTGTCGGTGAAAACATCAAATATATAATTAAAAGATACTATAATATAGTATGGTATTCAATAGTTTTATAGCTTCACAATGATCTTTATTTATCGTTCGTTTTCGTTATCTGCCGGTGACCCAGCCGGAGCAGGCGCCCGAAATAACCTTTGAACCATAGGTTTTGCTCCTATCCTACTAATTCCGAAGATTTATAATATGAACTCCCTTTTTACTGTATGCTTCCAGGTGCCGGTCAGTGGTGTAAATGGTTTGAGCCGTCGCAGATAGAAAACCGGCGAGGATCAAGGAGTCCACCGCCGGGATGCTTAAGCCTTGACTGAGCGCAGCCGCCTTAGAAAGGGTGTCGGGCTCCTGGAGCCAAAGGACCGTGCAAACTGCGGGAATTGCCTCTAAAAGAGTGCCAACGGCTTCGATTGCCTTTTTC
>PEWM01000011.1 GCA_002779455.1 Deltaproteobacteria bacterium CG07_land_8_20_14_0_80_60_11 | reverse complement strand
TAGTGGGCTATTACGCCAGTGCTCCGGTACGGGACCGCGGCGGCCAGATCGTCGGGGTGGCGGTCATCAAGATACCCCTCACCGGGATGGGCGGATTTTTCCCGAAACAGGCCCTCTCCTTGGTCATCGACTCCCGCGGGATTGTGGTCCTGGCCAACCGGCCGGGCCTGGTCGTGCAGAGCCTCTGGCCTTTGTCCGCCGCGGCCCGGGAGGAAGTGCTCGCCTCCCGGCAGGTTGGCGATGGCCCCTTTACGCCGATCCTGACGCAAGCACCGGTGGACCGGGGGGAAGTCCGGCTCCAGGGGGAACGCCTGCTGGTCCTGCGCCGGCCTTTCCCCGGGCAAGGCTGGTCCGTGGTCATTTTAAGCTCCATGCGGCCCATCGCCATGGCCCGGTTGTTGGGCATCGGCATTACCTTGTTCCTGTGTTGGGTATTGATCGGTCTGTTGACCATCATCGGCCTGACCATCGAGGCCACCGCCCGCATCCAGAGATCAGAGCGCAACTATCGGGATTTGTACGGCCGGCTGCGGGACGGTTCGGTCTCCGTGACCCTAAAAGGCAGGATCGTGGAGTTCAACCCGGCGTTTCAAGAGATGCTGGGTTACGCCCCGGAAGAGATTTCCCGGCTGGCGGATGCGGATATAACCCCGGAAAAGTGGCAGCCGTTGGAAGCGAAGATCATCGCAGAGCAGGTGGTCCCGAGGGGCTATTCCGACATTTATGAGAAAGAGTATCGCCGCCGGGACGGGGCGGTGATTCCGGTGGAATTGCAAACCTACCTGGTGCGGGATGCCGCCGGACAGCCCGCCGGGTTGTGGGCTTTTGTCCGGGACATCACCCTTCGCAAGCAGATCGAAGCTAATGTACTGAATGAGAAGATTCTCGCGGATACGACCATCGATAGTCTCCCGGGCATTTTTTATCTCTTCGATCAGCAGGGAAGATTCCGGCGTTGGAACGAGAACTTCGAGCGAGCCACCGGCTACTCGGCCGGAGAGATTGCCGGGATGCACCCGCTGGATTTATTTAGCGGCGAAGATAAAACGAAGGTCGAAGAGAGGATCCGGGAGGTTTTTGTCACGGGAGAAGCTGCGGTGGAAGCCGGCCTGGTCTCCAAAGACGGCGGCCAGACCCCCTATATCTTCACCGGCCGGCGCGTCAGGTTCGACGGGACGCCGTTCCTCATCGGCACGGGAACCGATATCAGCGAACGCCGGCGGGCGGAGGACGCCTTACAGGCCAGCGAGCAGAAGTACCGCCTGTTGGTCACCGATGTCCCGGCCATGGTCTATAGAGGATACACCGATTATTCGGTGGATTTCTTTGACGACAAAATCGAGGAACTGACCGGCTACACCCTGGAGGACTTTAATACTCGGAGGGTCAAATGGTCTGACCTTATCCTGTCCGAGGACCTGAAGGGGGCCAGAGAGATATTCAAGCAGGCCCTGAAGGGCGACAAATCCTTTGTGCGGGAATACCGCATCAGGACGCGCTTGGGCACGGTTCAATGGATTCGGGAGAGAGGCAAGATCGTCTGTAGTCAGGACGGCAGGATTAACTATGTCAGCGGGGTTTTTTCCGACATCACCCGGCGCCGGCAGACCGAGGCGGCCCTGGAACGGCTCCGGCTCCAAAACGAGCTGATCTTAGCCGCTGCCGGGCAAGGTATATTCGGGTTGGACCTGGAGGGGAACACCACCTTTATCAATCCGGCGGCTTTGGCAATGACCGGCTATGAGTCGGGGGAATTGCTGGGTCAGAACATCCATGAAATTACCCATAACCGGAAAGCGGACGGGACCCCCTACCCGGCCGCAGAATGTCCCATCTATCGCACCCTCAGGTACGGAGAGGTCCAACGGGTGGTGGATGATCTATTTTGGACCAAACAAGGCCAACCCCTCCCGGTGGAATATGTGACCACCCCGATAAGGGAAAATGGTGTCCTGGTGGGGGCCGTGGGGGTATTCCGGGATATCACCGAGCGCCAGGCCTGGGAAGCGGAACTCCAGAAGGCCAATGAGCAACTGAAGCTGCTGGTGGCCGGGGTCGAAGAGCGCAACCGCCAGATGACCCTGCTCAACGACATGGGCGATGTACTCCAGGCCTGCCCGTCTTCCGAGGAGGCTTACCGGGTCATCAGGAACTTTACGCCCAAATTCTTCCCAACCTTTGCCGGCGGGGCGCTGTATATGCTCAACCATTCCCAAAACCTCTTCGAGGAGGTGGGCGTCTGGGGTAAATCTCTCCTCTCGGAGAAGGTGTTCGCCCCGGACGAGTGCTGGGCCCTGCGCCGCGGCCGGCTGCATCAGGTGAATGATCCCGGCGCCGAGATGTCCTGCCGGCATGTCTCCCAACCCCTCCAGGCGGGTTACCTGTGTGTGCCCCTGATGGCCCAGAGCAAGTCCATGGGGATTTTGTATCTGCAAGCCTCCGGCCTGATCCCGTCAGACCTGAAGGAACCGACGGCGCAGATCGCCGCCACCTTAGGCGAGGGTATGGCGTTGGCCCTGGCCAACCTGAAACTGCGAGAGACCCTGCATCGCCAGGCCATCCGTGATTCCCTCACCGGCCTGTTCAATCGCCGCTATCTGGAAGAGACCCTGGAACGTGAGTTACATAGGGCCAAACGCCTGGGCTTCCACTTAGGAGTGGTCATGCTAGATTTGGACCACTTCAAACAATACAATGACCACTTCGGGCGCAATGCCGGCGATGAACTGCTGGTGGCCTTGGGCCATTTGATCCTGACCCTGGTTCGGGCGGAAGACATCCCCTGCCGGTGGGGGGGAGAGGAGTTTTTGCTCATCATCCCCGGGGCCTCTCTTGAGGTTACCTTGGGGCGGGCCGAACAATTGCGCCAGGGCGTCAAACAGCTCCATGAGCAGCCCCCGGGCAAGTTTTTGCACCCCGTCAGTATTTCTGCCGGGGTGGCGGTCTTCCCGGGGAACGGCGAATCCGCCGATGTCCTGATCCGCGCGGCCGACGCCGCCCTCTATCAGGCCAAAAGAGACGGCCGGGACCGGGTGGTGACCGCGGGCTGACCGGCAGGGCGGGGTTCCATCCGGCCAAGCAGACCGGGTGGGGCGGGCCTCCGTGCCCGCCGTCTTTGGTAGCACAGTCTTTCCAGCCTGTGCCGGGACACCCGAGGGCGGGTGTCCTATACAAGCTGCAAGGAATTTTTCAGGACAGTCATTCATGGGCCTTTGGCCCACCCGCAAATTATGAAAAGCTGGTATTGGCTGGTGGCACAGCCTTTCCAGGCTGTGCACGACTAACTTGCTTCCTTGGCACAGGCTGGAAAGCCTGTGCTACCGATTTAA
>PEWM01000134.1 GCA_002779455.1 Deltaproteobacteria bacterium CG07_land_8_20_14_0_80_60_11 | reverse complement strand
GCCGCTCATGGTGCCGGCCTGCTGGGCCAGGCGGTCTTGTAACCGGGGAAAGAGCTGATAGACCCGCTCCAGGTCCGCACCGATGGCGGCCCGGGACTCCCGGCGGTAGCGGCGGTACGCCCCCAGTTCCAGGTTCTCCGCCACGGTCATGGGCGCAAAGAGCTGGCGGCCTTCGGGGACCTGGGAGATGCCCAGGCCCACGATTTCTTCCGGGGCCAGGCCTGCGAGCGAACGCCCGGCGAACGCCAGGTCGCCGTCTTGCCGCACCAGCCCGCAGATGGCGTTGAGCAAGGTGGTCTTCCCCGCGCCGTTGGCCCCGATGAGGGTGACGATCTCGCCCTCCCGGACGCGCATGGTCACGCCGCTCAAAGCCCGGACGGAGCCGTAATAGGCGGATAGGTTGCGAATTCTTAACATCAGGTTTTCGGTTTTAAATTCTGGGCTAAAACGTTTTCCGGTCAACGCCAGAGTGTAGCCATTTATCAAAAAAATAAACAAGTAATGTGGGCACCGCCCACCATAAATCGAAAAGCCGGCGGGCAGTGCCCGCCCTACCCTTCCGGCCTCACTCCAGACGGTACTTATCCCGCAGGCGGTGCGAGACCTCCCGCAGCCAGGCATAGGCCTGGGCCACGGTTTTTTCCCGGTCCGGGTTGATGAGGCAGCAGGTGGCGGGGCTCAGCAAACTCTGGGCCAGGAGTTGGTCCCGGTCAATGCCGGCTTCCGCCAGGGTGGCCCAAACGCCCTCCAGGTGGGTGATGAGATGATCCTGGGACTCCTGGGTGAAGGCCTCGAAGCCGGTGGGGACCAGGCCCCAGGCCAGCACCCCGCCCCGCTCCAGAAACCGGCGGATGGCCTGGCCGTAGCACCGGAATATTTCGGCGTTGGTGTAAATGTCCATGGACAGGATGTCCAGATCCCGGTTGAGGAGAAACTCCCAATCGGGATTGCCGCACAGGTGGATGCCCCGGGGCCGCTCGATCTGGGCCAGAAACCGGTCCAGGTCTTCTTTGGCCCTCATGTCCGGGTAGCCGGAGACGGAGCTGAAGATGAACTGCAGCCCCGGCTCATCGATGAACATAAAGGCCCGGGGGTGTTTGGCCCTGAGGCGGTGCAGCTGGGAGGTGACCCGGCGGGCCATGAAGTCCATCAGGGTGGGCCGCACGTCATCATTGAAGATCAGCGGCCGGTCGTTTTCATCCAGGATCTTCAAGCCGAAGCTGATGGGGCCTTCCAACTGGCCCCGGATGGCGGCATAGCCGCTCAGGTCCAACTCCAGAAAGCGATGATAGACCGCGGAATATTGGGGGGAGATGTCAAAATAGCCCAGGTCGTCCCAATGCTCCAGGAGTTCGGGCAGACCCTCCATAAATTTTTCCGTATCGAACCGGATACGGTTTTCTGCCGGGAAGAGCAGGATGCCGGGGAAATGCTCCGCCGCCTGGACATACATGTCTTCATAATAGCTCAGGTGGGGCAGTTGGGGCCAGAAGGGGATGTCCAGGGAGAGGGCCAGTTTTAGGGCCGGCGCCGCGGCTTCGTGGGGCAGGATGGCCATGGCGGTGGTGCGCAAATTACCGGGGATCAATGGGGGCATTATATCGCTTTCCTGCCATCGGGGAGTGGCGTCCCGTGGCCGGTTTCAGGGAATTACCGATAGAGGTTTCCCTACTTCCCGGCGCGGAAATACGTACATCTACCGATAACATTTTTAGGGGGAAATAGTAAGTCTGTCATAGAAGATACTCCGCTCATGGTTAACTGAAATATGAATTCCGATCACGGGCATATCCGGGCGCCGAGGGTTTCCCCGACTCTTTGCCGGCCGCCAGGAAGGGACAAAGGTATGGGAGAAGTCACTCCGTTGCCTTATGAAATTTTGCTGGTGGATGACCATCCCCTGGTTCGTCAAGGGATCAAAACCATCATTGCCGAGAAATCCGAACTGGCAGTCGTGGGGGAGTTGCAAGACGGGCTGGAACTCCTGGATTGCCTGAAGAACCGGCTTCCCCAGATGGTTATCCTGGATATCTCCATGCCGCGTCTGGGGGGCATCGAAGCGACCCGGCTGATCAAGTCGAGCCATCCGCAGATCAAGGTGCTGATCCTGACCATGCACAACCGCCGGGAATATGTGGATCAGGCCAGGTTGGCCGGGGCCGAGGGCTATCTCCTGAAGGACGAGGCGGATAAGGAACTCTTGCCGGCTATTGAGGCCCTCAGGCAGGGAGGCACCTTTCTGTCGCCCCTCCTGACAATATAAGGCTCAACCGGACCATCCCCCTGACCCGCAGCCCCACCCGGAACCTCCGCCGGCAACCAAAACCTGAATATTAATCGGTCAAGAACCGCAATTTTTTCACCTCGAAGTGCCACTTCCACAGCAGATAGATAGCCGGGTAGATGAGTAGTTCCAGGAGGAAAGACGTGGTGACCCCGCCCACCAGGGGGGCGGCGATGCGTTTGGCCACTTCGGCGCCGGTGCCGGTGGCCCACATGACCGGGAACAGGCCGAAAATGTTGGCTAAAATCGTCATGAGTTTGGGGCGCAACCGCTGCACCGCGCCATGCATCACCACGTCTTTCAGGTCTTCATAGGTGTTCAGCTTTCCCTGGGCTTTGCGTTCATCGTGAGAAATATCCAAATATAACAGCATAATGGCCCCGGTTTCGGCATCCAGGCCCGCCAGGGCGATGATCCCCACGAAAACCCCGACGCTCAGATTGTAGTCCAGCAGATAAAGCAGCCAGATGGCCCCGATCAGGGAGAATGGGATGGCCAGCAGGATGATGCAGACCTTGACCAGGGATTGGGTGCTCAGGTAAAGGAGCAGGATGACCAGAACCAGGGTGATGGGCACGACCACCTGGAGTCGCTCCCGGGCCCGTTCCATGTACTCAAACTGGCCGCTCCAGATGAGGGAATAGCCCTGCGGCAACTGCAGGTGGGCTTGGATGGCTTCCTTGGCCTTCTTGACAAAAGTGCCCACGTCAATATCGTGCAGGTCCACGGTGATCGTGGCGGAACGCCGGGAGCCTTCGCTCTCGATCATATCCGGGCCTTGATGGATTTTGATGTTCGCCACCTGCTCCATGGGGACCTGGCCGCCGTCCATGGTGGGGATAAGCAAGCGCCGCAAGGCCGGCAGATTTTGGCGGTAATCCTGGAAGTAGCGCAGGTTCACGGGGTAGCGCTCCAGGCCCTCCACCGTCTGGGTGATGTTCTCGCCCCCCATGGCGCTGGTGATGACCTCCTGGACGTCGCCCACCGTCAGGCCGTAGCGGGCCGCCTCCAGCCGTTTAATCTCAAAATCCAGGTAATAGCCCATGAGCCGCTTCGCATAGACGTTGGCGGCGCCGGGCACCTTTTTTAGAATGCCTTCGCCCTGCTCCGCCAGGTGGTTCAGAACCTCCAGGTCCGGACCCAGGATTTTAAGGCCCACCGGGGTCTTGATGCCGGTGGAGAGCATGCTGATGCGGATCTGAATGGGATAACCCCAGGAGTTGGAGAGGCCCGGAAATTTAACCGCGGCCTCCAGTTCCTGGATGAGCTTTTCCGTGGTCAGGCCCGGACGCCAGTATTTCCGGTCCTTGAGGCGGATGGTGGTCTCAATCATGGAGAGCGGCGCCGGGTCGGTGGCGGTATCAGCCCGGCCGGCTTTCCCGAAGACGTACTCCACCTCGGGAAAGGTGCGGATGATGCGGTCCGTTTGCTGGAGGACGTTTTTTGCCTCGGTGATGGAGATGCCCGGCATGGTGATGGGCATATAGAGCAGGTCGCCTTCATCCAACGGCGGCATGAACTCGGAGCCCAGCCTGGACAGGGGGATAAGGGTGATGACTATCAGGACCAGTGCGGCGATGATGGCCAGGAGGGGAAACCGCAAAATCCCCCGCAAGACCGGTTGATAGACGGCCATGGTTATCCGGGACAGGGGATTGTTGGACTCCGGCCGGATTTTTCCCCGGATGAAATAAACCATTAAGATGGGGATCAGGGTGATGGCCAGGATGGACGCCCCGCCCATGGCAAAGGTCTTGGTGAAGGCCAGGGGCTTGAAGAGGCGGCCGCTTTCACCCTCCAGGGCGAATATCGGCAAAAACGAGACGGTGATGATCAGCAGGGCGAAGAACAGGGAGGGCCCCACCTCTTTGGCGGCGTCCAGGATCAGCGGTTCCCGGGGCGCGCCCGGCGGGGCATGCTCGATCTTCTTATGGGCGTCCTCCACCATCACCACCGAGGCATCCACCATGTCGCCGATGGCAATGGCAATGCCCGCCAGGCTCAAGATGTTGGCGGTGATATTGAACTGGTACTGGAGGATAAAGGAGATCAACACCCCCAGGGGCAGGCTGATGATGGCGACAAAGGCGCTGCGCAGGTGCAGGAGAAAGAGAACCGTGATGAGGGCCACAATGGCGATTTCTTCATAGATGGCCTCTTTCAGGGTGTCGATGGCGCGATCGATGAGGCCGGAGCGGTCATAGGCCGTTTGGATAACCACCCCCGGGGGCAGTCCGGTTTTGAGTTCGGCCAACTTTTGTTTGACGCCGTCGATGACCTTCCGGGCATTTTCGCCGAAGCGCATCACCACGATGCCGCCCACCACCTCGCCCTGGCCGTTGGCTTCAGCTATGCCGCGTCGCAATTCCGGACCCAGGCGCACCAGGGCCACATCCTTGACCAGAATCGGGGTGCCCTTGCCGTCGGCGCCCACCACAATGTTTTCCACATCGGCCAAATTCTTGATGTAACCCAGGGCCCGCACCATGAACTCGGTTTGGGCCTGCTCGACCACCGCCCCCCCGCTGTCCTGATTGGAGCGCTGGATGGCCATCTTGATCCTGGCCAGGGGGATCTTGTAAGCCGCCAACTGGTTGGGGTCCACCACCACCTGGTACTGTTTGACAAACCCGCCGACACTGGCGACTTCGGACACCCCGGGCACCGTTTGCAGCTGATAGCGCAGGTACCAATCCTGGATGCTGCGCAGTTGGGCCAGGTCATGTTTGCCGGTGGGGTCCTCCAGGGTGTATTCAAAGACCCAGCCCACCCCGGTGGCATCGGGGCCCAGGGTGGGGTTCACGGCCATCGGCAGTTTGCCCCGGACATAGTTGAGATATTCCAGCACCCGGGAGCGGGCCCAATAAATATCGGTGCCGTCTTCGAAGATGACATTGACCAGAGACAGGCCGAATTGGGAAAATCCCCGCACCACCTTGGCCCCGGGCACGGCCAGCATGGCGGTGGTCAAGGGATAGGTCACCTGGTCCTCCACGATCTGAGGGGCCTGTTCGCGAAAATCGGTGCGGATGATCACCTGGACGTCGGAGAGGTCCGGGATGGCGTCCACCGGCAGTTTATACGCGGCATAGATGCCCCAGGCGGTGATCAAGAGCCAAATGAGCAGGACCAGGAAACGGTTGCGAACGCAGGTCTCAATAAATCTGGCGATCATAAGGGCAGTTTTCGGCTTTCGGTTTTCGGTAAGTGATTATTTTTCTCGTTCCCAATCTGAGCTTGAGAACGAGAAATACTGCTAATGTTTATGTCCGGGAGGCATGGGCGGCGGGGCAGCCGGAGGCGCCCCTTCCGTCTTCATCCCCTGCATGGCCGGCGGCGTCCCCTCCCCCTTGCCCGGCATCATCATCTGCACCGCTTCCCGAAAGCGGGATTCGGAATCCAACAGGAATTGGGCCGAAGTGACTACTTCCTCACCCCCTTTGAGGCCGGAGATGACTTCCCGATAATTATTATCGTCGCCGTAGACCCCGAGCTTGACCTCCCGGGGCTCGAAACGGCCCTGCCCCAGGGCGATAAACACATGCTGCTTGAGGCCGGTGTCCAGCACGGCTTCCATGGGCACCACCACCGCCTGGTGGCTCACCGGGGATTCGATCTTCACCTGGGCGAACATCTCCGGCTTGAGTCTGAGCCCGGGGTTGGGGAAGCGCAGGCGCACTTTGGCGGTGCGGGTGGCCTCTTTGAGATAGGGATAGATATAATCGATCTTGCCCGGGAAGGACTCACCGGGCAGATAGTTTAGGGTCATGGTCACCATTTGCCCCACCTTGATCCAGGGAAGTTCATACTGATAAATATCGGCGTCCACCCAGACGGTGGAAAGATCGGCCACCTCCAACAGCGGCATGCCGGCCTGGACATACATCCCCTGAGTGACCATACGCTTGGTGACGATGCCGTTGGCCGGGGAGGCCAGGGTCAGGTTTTTCTTAACCTGGCCGGTACGTTCCAGGGTGTCAATCTGGCTTGCGCCGATGTCAAAATACTCCAGGCGGCGCCGGGAGGCCTCGGCCAGGCGCCGGGCTCCATCCGCCATCTCCTTCACCGGGCTGTTCTTCATGGCCTTGAGGTTGCGCGCCGCCAGGAGATATTCTTCCTGGCTCGAGACCAGATCCGGACTGTAAAGGCTCAAAAGCGTCTGGCCTTTGCGCACCGGGTCGCCCGTGGCATTGACGAAGAGGCGCTCCACCCAGCCGTTTACCTTGGTGGTGATGGTGGCCAGGTTGCGTTCATTAAAGTTGACCAGGCCCACGGCCAGGGTGAGCCGGGACAGAGGGCGGACCTCCACCTTGGCGGTTCTCACCCCCATGGATTGGAGGGTGGCGGATGACACCTTGATGGCGCCCGGGGCTTCCTCCCCCACCTCTTCATAGACCGGGACCAGGTCCATGCCCATAGGGGATTTCCCCGGCTTGTCCCGGATATAGCTGGGGTCCATGGGAGCTACCCAGTACTTGATCTTGCGCTCTTTTTTGGCGGCCGGGGCCGGGGCCTCCTCCTCGCGCACCGGCACCAGGTCCATACCGCACTTCGGGCATTTGCCGGGGGCTTCCCGGACGATTTCCGGATGCATGGGGCAGCGCCAATACCTGGTCTTTGGCTCTTTTGGGGCAACCGCCGCCACGGCGGGGCCTGCCGCGGGTGGCGGGCCCGCCGCCGGGGTGGCGAAGACCGGCGCCAGTTCGTTGCCTTCGGGGTCCTTGCCGGGGGCCGCCTTGATATAATTAGGATTCTTGGGCGAGACGTAGCAGAGGGCCTTCGGCTTTGCCTTGCCCAGGTTCAGGTGCAAGACCCCGGATAGATACAACACGCCCAAAATTCCCAGGACTAGAACAAGTCCCAGCCCCCACCAGGTTTTGCGGCGCGACGCGGGAGTCATGGTTTGCCTCCGGACGGCCGGGGCAATTCAGCGCCCACCAGCCACTCCAATTCAGCCCAGTTTTCTTCAAAGTCTTTCAGATATTCCCGCATCGTCAGCTCAGCGTTATAGACGGCGATCTGGTTCTGATAGAGCCGCTCAAATCCCAGACTGCCGACCTGGTAGGAGGCCAGGGAGGCTTCCACCGCCTGTCTGGCCTGGGGCACAATTCCCTGGTTATAGAGCGTGATTTGTTGGGCCAGACGCATCAATTTGCCATGGCGGTCCTTAATGGCCGCCGCCAACTGATTCCAGGTATTGTGCACGGTTTCCTGGGCAGCGGCCTGGCGTTCCTGCTCCTCCCGGATCCGGGGCTTGATCTTGGAGGCCTGCCAGATCGGGAGATTGAACATCACGCCGCCGGCGAACATGTCGGCCTGTTTCATATTCACCGGTGGTCCCAGGGTTTCCCGGAAGGCGTACCCCAGGCTCACGGTGGCATCGGGGAAATAATCCTTCTTGGCCAGGTCCACCGCCTTCTGCTGCTTGGCCACCAGGGCTTTGAGGGCCTGGAGTTGCGGTCGAACCTCCGCCTGGGTCAGCAGGTCATCCAGTTTAAGGGTAACCGGCCGGGGGTTCAAGGGTTGGGGACGCCCCACCGGGGTTTGCGGCGGCTTTCCTCGCAGGGCATTCAGATTGGCTTGCAAAGATTCCTGCCGCTGTTTCCATTGAAAGAGCCGATCCAGATAGTTTCCCAATTCCACCTGGGCCTGGAGCACGTCCGCTTGCATCCCCTGGCCGACTTTATAGCGGGTCTCGGTCACCTGGACCACCTGTTCCCAGAATTGCTTGTTCTTTTGAACAATGTCGAATCCGGCATAGGCCAGGGCCAGGCTCCAATAGTCAATCACCACCTTGGCCCTGATCTCGTTGGCCTTGTCCCGATACGCCAGATCGTCCGATTTGGCCTGCTCCGCCGCCACTTCCGAACGGAGACGGCGTTTGCCGGGAAAGGGGAATTTCTGGGAAAGCTCGAGCATTTTCTGGGTCATGGGGTCTTGATTCAATCGCCAGGTGTCGGTGGGAATATTGGTCATGCCGAAGGATACCGTGGGGTCCTCCAGGGCTCCGGCAGATTTGATGGTTTCCTTGGCGGCGCCCGCCAGCGACGCCATTTGCTTCACTTCGGCATTGGCCTTGAGGGACTCAGCGATGAGGGCCTGCAAATCCGGCGGCAGGCCGGCATTGGGCGCCTGGGCCCATACCCGACTGACCGCGCCGTGACCCACCCCCAGTACCAACCACAACACCCACGCCGCCAACACATACCGGTACCGGCTGCCCTTCACCACCCTTACCCCCCAGTAAGATGATAATCCCGCGGCCCGTAGATTTTCAGCTTATTTCCTCATAAACCCTGAATAACATATATGCGGCGGCCTTGACAAAAGATATTTAACAAAAATTTCTTCCAGGTATTGCGCCTTTGTGTCAGGACAAGCACCCTGTTTCCAGATTATCAACTATCCGGTCCGGAACCAACAGTTTTTGCGAAAACCCTCAGAGTGATTTCCACTGAACAATTATCAGCTAAACCTGCATGACTGATAATGCAGCCACCCCCAAAAATGAAAATCTTTTGTAGGGGCGAGCCGGCGGCTCGCCCCTACGGGTGGACTTTCACGGTAAAGTAAGGATAAAATTTTAAAATTCAAGGTACTTAAAAATTTAGGGAAATGGCTCCGGGCGAGAAGGTTGTCCGTATCAGGCTGCTAATAAAACTAAGATTTTCCCAGCTTGTCATTCTGAGCGGAGCGAAGAATCTCGCAATTTCAGATAGATGAGATCCTTCACTCCGTTCAGGATGACAAAAAGCGGGGTTTAAACAGCCTGCTACAGGGTCAGGATCAGCGGCAGGATCATGGGGCGGCGTTCCAGGAGTTTGAAGAAGAGTTTCCGCAGGGCCTTGGACACCTGGGTCTGGACCTCCAGCCAGTCCTGGGTGGGTTCGGTCAGAGCCTTGAGCAGAATCTCCCGGAAGATCTTGCGGGCCTGGTCCAAAAGGGGCGCCTGCTCTTCTTCCAGGGTGAAGCCCCGGGTGATGAGGTCCGGCCCGGTGACGATCTTGCCGGCCGAGGGGTCCACCGCGGCGTAGGCGATCACCAGGCCGTCCGCGGCCAGATGGCGGCGGTCCCGGAGCACGATGCGGCTGACGTCCCCCACGCCTTTACCGTCCACGAAGACCCGGCCAGTGTCCACCCGGTCCATAAAGGTCGCTCCCCTGGAGTCGAACCGGACCTGGGCGCCGTCGGTGGCCAGGAGGATGCCGCCGGCGGCCACCCCCATGGCCCGGGCCAGCCGGGTATGCTTGATGAGGTGGCGCATCTCCCCGTGGATGGGAATGAAGTAGCGGGGCCGGGTGAGGTTGAGCAACAGCTTCAACTCCTCCTGGGAGGCGTGCCCCGAGACGTGGATGTCCGCCAGCCCCTGGTACACCACCTCGGCCCCCAGGCGGCAGAGGTTGTTGATCACCGTGGTGATGGCCCGTTCGTTGCCCGGGATGAACTTGGAGGAGAGGATCACCAGGTCGCCCGCCTGGATGTGGACCTGCTTGTGGGCCTCCATGGCGATGCGGGCCAGGGCGCTCAGGGGCTCTCCCTGGCTGCCGGTGGTGACGATGATGGTCCGGGAGGGGTCCAGCCGCTCCAGGTCCCCCACGGTGATCTCCAGGCCGGAGGGGATGTCCAGGTAGCCCAATTCCTTGGCCAGCCGGGTGTTGACCACCATGGACTTGCCGTTGAACAGCACCTGGCGTCCGAACTTGGCGGCGATGTTGACGATCTGTTGCAGCCGGTGGATATGGGAGGCAAAGGCGGTGACGATGACCCGGCCGGCGGCCTCCCGGATGAGGCCCTCCAGGGTGAGGCCGATCTCCCGCTCGGAAAGCGTGTACCCGGGCCGCTCGGCGTTGGTGGAGTCGGACATCAGGACCAGGACGCCGGCTTCGCCATAATGGGCGAAGCGGTTCAGGTCCATGGCGCCTCCGGAAATCGGGGTCTGGTCGATCTTGAAATCGCCGGAATGGACCATGAGACCTTGGGGGGTGCGCACCACGAACCCGACGCCGTCCACGATGGAATGGCACACCCGGATAAACTCGAATTCAAAAGGCCCCAGGGCCAGGGGCGTTCCGGGGCTGATCTCCCGCAGGTCGGCGTCCGTTAGCAGGCCATGCTCCCGGAGCTTTTCTCTGAGCAGGGCCAGGGTCAGGGGGGTGCCGTACACCGGCAGGGGGATTTCCTTGAGCAGAAAGGGCACCGCGCCGATGTGGTCCTCGTGGCCGTGGGTGAGAACCAGGGCCGCCACTTTGTCCCGGCGCTCCTTGAGGTAGGAGAAATCAGGGATGACGATGTCGATCCCCAACATCTGGTCCTCGGGGAACATGAGGCCGGCATCCACCACCACCAGGTAGTCGCCGGTCTCCAGGGTCATCAGGTTGAGGCCGATTTCCCCCAGGCCGCCCAGGAAGGTCAGGTCGACCCAGCTATGAGAGTTCGCACTTTCCGGGGTCATGGGGAAAGTCAGGGTCGTAGTGGGCGTCGATGGCCTGGCGCACCGCGGCCATGAGTTCCTCTTGGCGGCGGAAGGTGTGCGGCGCGATGGGGGGAGAGATGACCACCTTGATCGGTCCCGGTCTCATCCGGATGGTTCCCCGGGGCTGGATGAAGCGGGTGCCGCTGATGCTCACCGGCACAATGGGTTGCCCCGCCTTTATGGCCATGATGAACACCCCTTTCTTGAAGGGCAAAAGCTCCCGGGACATCGCCCGGGTGCCTTCGGGAAAGATGATCAGGGAGACGCCGCGTTTGACGATGGCCGTGGCCCGGTCGAGGCTCTGGACGGCGGAACGGAGGTTTTCCCGGTCCACCGAGATGGAGCCCATGCGGCTCAGGGCCTGGCCCAAGACCGGGATCTCAAAGAGCGATTTCTTGGCAACCCAGAGAAACCGGCCCGGCAGGACCGAGACCAGGGCAAAGATGTCGAAGTTGGAGCGGTGGTTGGCGGCAAAGACATAGGCCTGTCCGGGCGCCAGGTGCTCCAGGCCCTCCACCTGGACCGGGATGTGGGTGATCTTGAGGAGGTTTCGCCCCCACCACCGGCAGGCGCGGTGGATTATGGGGCTGTCCCGGTCAATGTAGGACCAGAAAATGATCAGGATACCGGCCCAGAAGGTGAGCAACACCAGCCAGAAATGAAACCATAACCCCCAGGCCACTAAATTCATCCTCCATTCGGATTTTTCAGTCTAACCTTAACCTGGAAAAGCCTGGCCCGTCAACATTTATGGCAGATATGACAGAAGGACGGGGGCGGCAATCTCCTGGTCGGGACGTGGCGTCGGAGCCGGACACTGCCCCGCACCGTGGAATTATCGGGACGGCCAGGTTATAATAACCAAAACTCTGGCGCTGCCGGCCGCGCCTTCACGACTATGACTATCCCCCAAATCCTCTCCGCGGAGTACAGCCTCAGCGCCTACCGGGGCGACCAGTGTCCCCCGGGGGGGCTGCCCGAAGTGGCCTTTCTGGGGCGCTCCAACGTGGGGAAATCCACCCTGATCAACAGCCTGCTGGGGCGCCAGAAACTGGTGCGCACCAGTTCCCGGCCCGGCTGCACCCGGGCCCTGAATTTTTTCCTGATCAACCAGCGCTGGAATTTCGTGGATCTGCCGGGTTTCGGCTATGCCGCAGTGTCCAAGGACGTCAAGGCGAGTTGGGGACCCCTGGTGCTTTCGTACCTGGCCCGGCGGGAGTCTCTGGCCGCGGTGGTCTTCCTCCAGGACAGCCGGAGGCTTCCGGGCCCCGAGGAACTCTTTCTCTGGGAATTCTTGCGGGAACGGGGGCGCCGGGTGATCCCGGTCCTGACCAAGGCCGACAAACTGAAGCGGGGGGAACGGACCCGCCAACTGAAACTATTTACCGAAGCCCTCGCGGCCTTCGGCGTCGACCCCGGCGATGTCATCTGGTTTTCGGCCCTCACCCGGGAAGGCAAAGACCGGCTCTGGGACCGGCTGCTGGCCTGCCTGGGGGGGGCGACTGACTCGGGGCCGGATCTTTAGGCTCAGGTACTGACCGGACCATGGCCGCCAGACAGGAAAAATGCAAAAGGCGGACTATCCGGCCCTGCCCTGGCTCTCAACTTTAGAGACGGTTAACCTTAAAAGGCCTCCGGTGCCACCCCCGGCGGCGCCCACCGCCTCGATTTGCGCATTGGGATAGAGAATGGGCTCGGCGCCGGGGGAATCTCTGGCTGACAACCATCGGTTGGGCTTATCGTTCATGCTCTACGGAAGCATGGGGGTCCCCCTTCAGGCTTTGCAGCATTGTTAATAAAATGGACTCAATGTCCACACTATGAAACATGAGAGCAAGAAGCTAAATTTACTTATTTATTGTAAATTTAATAGGATATATTGAGTGGCATTGAACTTGCATAGGTTAATTTTGAAGAAATACTTTCGGGACCGGGAGGCCCTATGCCAAGGAAACCCATGGAAGTCCGGCATACCTTAATGACGAACCAGTTTTGCATTTTTGCCGTGGCCATCGTGTTGTCTCTGCTGGTGGCCACCCTTCTCCTGTGGGATATTTATAAATGTACCACAAGAAGGGGGGGAAGAAAATGGCTTTGGCAGCGAGGGGCTCTGGCTGACAACCATCGGTTGGGCCTGGCCGTTTAATTCTCCACCTGAAGGATTGGGTCCCCCTTCAGGCTTTGCCGGATTGTTAATAAAATGGACCCAACATTCACATTATTAAACATAAGAGTAAGACTAAAAATCAACTGTTCACTGTAAATTCAATGATATAGGTAAAGTGGTATTGAACTTGCATTAAGTTAATTTATAAGAATACTTTCGGGACCGGGAGGCCCTATGCCGAAGAAACCCTTGGAAATCCTGCATACCTTAATGACGAACCAG
>PEWM01000060.1:272-13207 GCA_002779455.1 Deltaproteobacteria bacterium CG07_land_8_20_14_0_80_60_11 | reverse complement strand
GATAAAGCGCCAGTTGCTTCCGGGTCCAGTCCGGCTCTTGCAGATAGGCATTTGCGGCCCGGTTCAGCCATTGCCCCACCCGGTTGTCCAGGATCAGGACGTGGTCGCCGGTCCTGAGCTCGCTGAAATCCCGGGCCAGGTCCACCCGCACCCCGCCCGGATCAATGATTTCCCGCTCCGGTAGGGTGAGCCGTCCGGCCAGGCTGAAGGCGGCCAGACACCCCGGCCCGTCCGAGGCGTAACTCTCAAAACCTCCGTCCGGGCCCTGGTCCACCGCATAGGCCGTAAACTCATCCGCCTCCCCGGGGTCGTCCAGCCCCCAGGCCCGGATAGTTTCGTCAAAGTCCACTTTCACCTGAAAATAAGGCGCCAGGGACAGGTCCTGCCCCGACGTGAGAAGCGCAAAAGCCGCCTGGGCCACCCCGCCCGGCGTCTCCCCGGTCCGGAGCCGGATCTCCACGTCCATGTGTCCCGCCGGCTCCTCCCAGGATGCGACCGCCTCGTCCAGGTAAGGCGAAAAAGTCTGGACGACCGGGGAGGTCCAGGAACCGGAAGTAACGTAGCCGTCACCCATCGCCAGTTTCCCCGGTTCTCCGCCATAGGCGGTCCGGATAAACTCCCCGGAGCCCGGGGCCAGCCCGTAATCCAGCTCATAGGGGAAGAGCGCCGCCTTCACCCGGGGCCGGGCGCCCCGGCAGCGCGTTTCCTCCCGTAAATAATCCGCTCCAGCTTGCCGCATGGTCTCTCTCTATCAGATAGGCAGACTTATAACTGCTCACTGCTCACTGCTCACTGCTCACTGCTTGCTCACTGCTCACTTAAAATTCACACCTCTTCCAGCATCATGCTCCCGGACCATAACCCGGGAGCCACCTCCCGGAAATCCAGGTCATTGGTCCACACCCCGGTAAAGGTCTTGGCCCCGGTCCCGTCCCGGAAAAAATCAATATCCGCCTGGGCCTGCTTGATGGCCGCGAGGACATCCTTCTGAGGCGTGGAAATGAACTGGAACTGCAAAACCCATCGCTGTTTCAGCCCCCGCAGATAACTCCGCAGGGTGCCGTCCACGGCCCGCTCCCGGTCGGTCTCATCCTGGGCCAGTTCTTGATAATCCCAGGAGAAGTTGACCGGCAAGGTGTAGCTCTGGCCGCTGCCCCCCAAGGGGGTCCATTCCAACCGGGCGTTCGCCATCTCCCCTCCTTACCAGCGCCGGTCTGCTTCTTGTCTGAGAGCCGGCATCAGGTGCCGTTGCACCAAGCGGTCCCAGTCCAGGCCCGCCACCCCGGAGGCATCCAAAGTCTGGACCTGTATGGTCACGTCATAGCGGGGGGCGGCTTTGCCCCCGGAGGGCTCGAACCGGCCGGTTCGGAGGGCCTCGAAGTTTTTCTCCCCCAAGCGGGCCATGCTCTCCCGGGGGAGGACCCCCTCGCCCGCCTGGGCCATGATGAGCTGTTCGTCGCCCATCAAGGTCCCCGGGGAAATCACCATGCCCTGGTGGGCCGAAACCACCCCTCCCTGGTGAAACCAGCCGCCGAAATCCAGGACCCCGCCCAAAAGCGATGACCAGCCATCCTGGGCGCCCCCCCGGCTCCCCATGGTTGATCCCCAGGCCGCCGCCACCTGCCCCAACGTCTGGAGGAAGCCGGCGCCCCACTGTTCCACGGCCCCGGAGACGTCCGCCAGGTTTTTCTGCCAGCTCTGGGCCAGGACCCCGGCCGAGGCCTCGCCCCGGGCGGCCATCTCTTCGAACTTACTCCCGGCCAGGGCCGTCATCTGCTCCAGGTTGGCCTGCCACTCCTGGGTGAAGCCGCTCCAGGTGTCGTGGAGGGCCCGGGCCTCGTCAACCCATACCGCCAGGCGGGCCTGGCTGTATTCCCGGCTGATCTTGAGCATCTCGTCCTGGTAGGCGCGATAATCCTCCAGTTTTCTCTGATTCGTACTGCTTTTCACTCTAGTCGTGACCATGTTATCCTCGCTGGCTTCCTTCTAAGACCCGGCGCACCGTTCCCATGAGGAGCCAGGTTTCCAAACTGAGATCGTTGGCCTTGAAGGGGTACCCGGCCCGGCTCAACTGGTACAGGAAGACCAGGTGCCAGGTCCAGGGGGAGATGGCTTCCGGGCGCACCCGCTCAGCACAGGCCCCGCAGGCCCAGTCGGCAAAGGCCCCGCTCTCCGTGCGGCACCGGCGCCGCTCCTCCGGGCCGCAGAGCCGTCCGCCGGCCAGCACCTGCAGTTCTCGGTCCAGCGGCCAGCCCCGGCGGCCTTCCCCGGGGGCCTCCCTCAGTCCCACTCCGGCTCCCCCCGGGAGGCCACCCGCATGCCTTCAAAAACCTGTTGGGCCAGATACGACACCAGATCCGGGGCATCTTCGGCCAGACGCTCCTTCCAGTCCGGGTGCCGGGCCGGGTCCAGGGGGGTCTGGCCGCCCTCTGCCGCGATGATAAAGTCCCCGGCCCCAAACCCGGCCAGGATCTCCAACCCGAACTTGAGGCGCGTCTCCCCCAGGCAAAACCGCCGTTCGCCGCCTTCGAGGCGGAAGGCGGAGAGCTGGTAGGCCACCCGCTCCTCCGAGGTCGGCCCCCGGTAATACAGGGTGACCACCGAACCGGAGACCGGGTCCTGAATCGCCAGGGTATGGCGCGGTTCTCCCAAAATTCTCGCCATGTTATCTCCCGCTTTGCGAACTTAGCGACTTTGCGTGAGTTATTATTGAGTTAAGCGGCGTAGCTGCTCACCCGGTTCTGGACGTAAGCCACCACCGAGCCGTAGGCGTCGTCCTCCAGGATGGCAAATTCCACCTCTTCCGAAAGGCGGCGCTGATACACTTTGACCGTGGTGGCCAGCACCGACACCCGGGGGAAGATTAGGTCCACCTGGTAGTTGACCCCCGGCTCAAATTCCGGCCCCGTCGCCATCAAGCGGACCCCCAGGGTGTCGTTGTCTTTCAGGTTTTGGGCCAGAAGGAAGTCCCGGAAATCCCGGTCGAATTTCAGGCTCTGGTCCCGCCCGGTCCTAAAGGCGCGATTGGCGTAATTGCCGCCGGCCCCCGGGGTGGATTCCGGCGTCAGGTTGTTTTTCATGGTCCAGGTGACGCCCCGCAGTTCCGTGGCCAGCCGATACCCGCCGCTGAAGGCGGCGCCATCCCAGCGGCCTCCCAGGGTCACTTCCAACTGGCTCACCTTCAGGGGGGGCTCCTCCACCCGGGGCGGCAGGTTCATCCAACCGCTCTCCCCGGGCAGGTAATAGACCCGGTAGGTGGTCAGCGTCCCGCTTCCCCCCGGCGACGTAATGTCGATGACCCCGGGGACCGTCCCGGACACGGCCTGGTATGCCACTTCCTCCCAGGCGGACGTGACGGGATTCAGCACCTGGACGGCCTGGACGTTGCTCAATCTCTCGGCGGGCGTCTCCCCCGCCACCCCGTTGACCGCCAGGGTCAGGGTGGTGGCATTGCCGGCCGCGGCCACTTCCTCCACCTGGGTGTTGTCCACCACCTTGCCGCTGCCTTTCACGGTCCCGTTGATCTTGGCCCAACCGTCCCGGGCGAAATCCATCCTGATTTGGTCAATGAAACAGGAGGCAAAACGCCGTTTCAGCACCTGGCGCCCGAAACGCATGGCCGCGGTAAAAGACGGGTTGGACCGGGCCACATCCACCTCCCCGGACCGGGGCCGGATAGTATGCCGGTAGCCGGTGGCCCCGGCCGGGTCCGTCGCCACCTCGCCCAGACCGTAGCTTAGCAGAAAGGCGAAATGCTGCGGCTGGGCCCGGGGAAAGGACAGGGCGCCCACCACTTTGCCGCCGAAATCATGGAGCCGGTCGGCCTCTTCTTTGCCGGTGAGCTCCTCCCGGTTGGGGTTTTTCAGCGCCTGGTAGTTGAGCACCGTGTTCAGGTCCACCAGCAACGTGGTGTCCAATGCCTGTTCGGTGTTCATGGCCACCTCCTGCTGTCTGGCCGATACCGCCAGCAGATTATGGGTGGCTAAAAAATTCCGGATGGACCGGGTCATGATCCTCTCTCCTCGTCAGCTTCACAGATCCTGCACCAGGGCGGTGCCATAGTGGGCGGCGTACACGGAAAATTCCTGGCTGCTCAATAAAGCCTCTTCCCTGATGAGATTGAGGGGTTGCAACTCCAGCCCCAGATCCTGGTGCCACAGGGCCGTTCTTACCCCTGCCAGCACCTGGTAGACCCCATTGGCCTCCCGCCGGCCGGCGGCTTCCCCTCGCAGGTGCCTCACTATTACCAGGACGGTAAATTCCAGGTTCAGGTCGTAGGACCCGAGGGTCACCTGTTCCCCCCGGCTCTGGCGCAACTGCACCAGAACCGCCGGAAAGCGCCAGTCCTCCCGGTGCAGGTCGGTAAGCCAGTCCCCCTGGTAGGTGGTTAGGGTCTTGACCCGGGCGTCCAATTCCGCCTTCAGGGCGGCCAGCACCGCATCCTCTACCGTGGTCCAGAGATCGTTGGCCATAGCCTCCCGCCCCCTTACCAGTCCGCCAGGGTGTCCCGGGTGAAGGCCCGGATGGCGCCGGTGGCGTCGGTCACTGCTTTAGCTACCGTGGGCAGCTCTCCCTGAGGCCCGGCGATCACTATCTGTCCCGCCGCCACCTGCTTCAGAAAGGCCACCGCGGCGTCGTACTTCTGCTGCCGCACCGGCGGCACAACGCTGCGGCGGGAGTAGAGGTGGTAGATGGCCAGGTCCACTGTTAGGGCCTTGACCTGGGCCGGCGGGGTGGCCAGAGGCACCACATACTTGACCCCCAGGTAGGAGTCGATCTCGGCCTCGGCCTTGCTGATGGCATCAATGATGATGAGGCTGTCGGGGACCTCCCCGGACTCCGCGGTCAACTCGGCCAGTTCTGACTGGGGTATCATCTTGAGGAGGTCGTCTTCGGAACAGTAAGCCATAATTCCCTCTCTTGTGTGACTTGCTCGCCATCAGGCAACGGCAGGCAGCAATCCGCCTATAAAACTGGGTTTTTAGTTTTAGGTTTTAGGGTTTGGGGAAAGCGAGAACCCAGAACCCAGAACCGGCCTTTACGCCGTCACCGCCCTCTTGACCTGCAAGAAGAAATCCTCGCTCTTCTTGATCACCGGCCCGGCCCAGGCGCACTTGAGCTCCCCGATGTAAGTGGCCTCCGGCTGGTTGGTATCGGCGGCGCTGAGATTTACCGAAACGATGCCGTTGGCCGCCTGGCTCTTATCGAACTCCTGGTCGGCCTTGGCAAAGGTATAATCCGCCTCCGACTTATCTTTCTTCACCCCCAGGAGCAAGGCCGCCCCGGAGAGATCGACCCCGGCGCCCAGAGCGTCCCTCACCGTAAAGGTAACCGTCTTGGCCTCACCCTGCTTGACCACCATCTTTTCCATTCGGCTTCTCTTCGCCTCCCTTGGTTTCCCTGCTTCAGCGTCAACTTAGCCTTCGTCAATCTCCACGGTAATCTCGTCGGCCTCCAGGGTGACTTCCAGGAGATCTGAATCAATCAGAGTTGCTTCCAGGAGGCCCGAATCAGTCAGGGTTATATCCATGCCCTCCACAATCTCAGGATCAGGCCCCAGGAGGCCCCAGGAAGCAATAGTTTTGGGGGTTACAGCCATGTCGGATTTCCCCTCGCCGTGGTGGCGCCGTTATCCGTGATGGTCCCGGTTGCCGCCCGGGTCACGCCATCGGTTTTATAGACCGTAAAGTCCGCGGTCGTATCGTCAATAACCATGCGGTTGCAGACAACCCAGAAGAGCTTGCGCACCAGGTCCGCCAGGGAGTTGGCCGGGAAACTCAGGCTGTCTGACAGGTCCCCGCCCAGCAGCTCCCCCACGCTCATGTCGTTCAGGGCGGCGATGGCCGCCAGGATCGCCTCTTTATCCGTCATGGCCTCGGCCCGGCTGGGTGGGTCGTAAGCATTGAGGACCGCCAGCACATGGGCCTCAATCCCGGCCTCCAGCGCCAAAGGCGACACCGCCGCCTCCAACTCCGCCTGGGTGGGCGGGTCATACGCCGCCAACGCATCCGCCACGTGGCCCTGGATGGCGCCCTCGTTCGCCGGACTTGCCGGGAGGTTGTCGGTCTTGGCTTTAATGGCCGAGATGCCGGCATTATCCGGCGCCACGTAGGAAGACGCGGCCACCCGGGTATTGACCTGGGTGTTGGAAGCCGGGTCCGCCGGCAGGTTATCGCTCTTAGTCTTGATCGCCGTCAGGTCCGCCTGGCTTCCCCGGGTGCTCACCTGGGCGTCCAGGTCCGCATCATGCGGCGTGATCTGCATCACCTTGTAGCGGTAAGCCTCAGCCAATACCGATCCCCCATCTATCCTGACCACCAAAGCTTCTGTTGGGGTAGCGGTGAATTTATAGAACCCGCCCCCGATTTCTGAGACGGCCGGGGGAGAAGCTACGTCGGAATTGTCTGACACCTTTTTGTAAATGGTGATAGTAGGTGTTAGACTCAATTTGGGAGCCCCGGCGTCAGCAAAGTAAAGCACGTAAATCATACCACCATCTCCATAACTCCTAAGGGCAGCAAACCGGGACTTGTTGGCAGAATGTTAAGTCGTGACAGGGCAATTTCCAAATCCATCTTCCGGTCAACAGTAATCACATCCTCGTAGTCCTGATAACCTGCTTGGGTTATAGTAATAGTGTGGGGATTGCTGATTACTCTGGTCAAATAACCATTAGCGATATGGGTATCCTCATGGGCGGCAGCGATAGATGATTTTCCCAATACCAAACTAGTTGGGCTTAATACCCGGTCAGTAAGATATCCGGCGTCATATTTGCCGTCTGCGCCGGTATTCCCGGAAGATACCGTAGTCCCGGCGGCGTTTTTTATAACCACACTTGCTCCCTCAAGGGGATTATCATTTTTGTCCGAAATTCTTATTTTTAAACTAAACTTAAAGGTCAGTGATCCTCCGACGCCTAAAGTAGATGCCAAAAACAACCAGGCCCTGCCGTCTGTCTGGTTGTGGGATAGAAGCGTCCCATCATTGACGATGCCGGTTAACTGAGTCTTCCACGCAACGTCGAAACCACTATAAGTTACAAGAGGCTCCATAACCGATTGTCCCGTTACAATTTGAAACCCGATCCCGTTGGCCTGGGTCAATTTTGGCAGGTTCACGGCATGGTCAGCAGATTGGAATGATATCCCCCCGTATCGGCAACCTTTGTTGGTAGCGATTCCTTTCGCCGGCCAGCCACCAGCAATCATCGGAAAATCGCAGTCATAAATAATACTGCCGGCAGCCGGGTTAAGAACTATGCCGTTGTAACCACCATTGTTGTATTGAAAATAATCACTGACCCATCCTCCCCCGCCCATGATATTGCTCAAACCGTAAAAAGAGAGAACTCCATTGAGGATCGCACCCTGGAAACAAGCGCCGTAGTTGATAAGGAAGGATCTGACCCGGCAATCTGCATCTTCGACATTACTCAAAAGTCCCCAGGTGATGTATGCTGATGCAGATGAACTCATGGCGCCCCAAACAGTTACGGCGCCCGCCAGATGTGAAAAATACCCGGTAGCGGCGGCCCCGGTGGAGTCGTAACCGATGGCGATATTTGCCATGGAGTACCAGTTACCTCCAGTGACCTTGTCAGCGCCGAAGTCCACAAAGGCCGCAATATGCGCCGGTAAAACCCTCCCCCAGCCCGCGGCAAGGTCGGCTTGCCAGATATCCCACATGCTTACCCACTCATTGGCCCCGGTGGAGACATAAATTACCGGCAAACCGCCTTTATAATTGGGGATATAGTGGTCAACATGGTTGGTCCCGGTATCGGTGAAAGTGGTAGCGGCATAAATTCGTTTATCTAAGGTATCGCTACTCCCACTCATCATCAGACAAGCGTCGGTATCCAAAAAACTATCGGAGGTATTGCGGAGAATGTGATAGCAGTTATTGTCCGCATTTGTTGGAGCATAACCTGGAATACCGGTCCAAGTCAGTTTGATGGACTTAGAGGTTGTCGTGGTGGTAATGGAAACCGTAGCCGTCCTGGGGGAGAAGACCGCAACCCCGAATTTATACTCAACGGCAAAAATCTGGTAATAATAGGTAGTATTAGGTAATAGACTACCCCCCGTCACCAGAGACAACGTCAAATTGGTGGGCGCCGCCAGAGAATATAAACCGATGGTCTTAGCCATTGAGTCTGCCCCATTTCCTCAAGTTCTGGTAGCCAGCAATAATTAGTAAAAATACGTCACCCTCAACACCCCATTCGTCTCGCCGTTCCGAATGGCCCGGAATTGCTGGATGGCCTGGGTGCCGGTGAGCACCAGGGTGTCGCCGCTGGTAAAGTAGTGGCCGCTGCTTATGCTGGGCAACCCGCCGTCAACGCGAAACCGGATGTCGCCATTTTCCGAGGACACCAGGGCCGCCCGGGCGGACATGCGCGCGTAGGGTCCCGTGGTCGGCATGATCTTGGCCTGCGAAAACCCCACCACGCTGACCCCCACGGTGACTTCTTCGTAATCGCCCGGAATCCGGTTGTATGTTTCTAAAGTGAAGCCGCCAAACCAGGCCATAATCGTTCCCCTTGTCTCTGAATAGGGGGAGGGCGGCGGCGCCGCCGCCTTCCCAGTAGAGCGGGCGTCCTCGCCCGGTGGCGCAGGCGTCCCGCCTGTGAACCTTTAAGCCAACTCGGGCACCACCAGGAGGTCCGCCGTGCCCTGCCAGACATTGGTCCGGGCGCCGCCGGCGGCGGGGTCGCCGATGATAAACTGCGCCTGCAAAATCTCCCGGGCCTGCGCCTCCAGGGATGGGGGCACCAACAGCAGGTTGGGCGTCATCCCCAGGGGACGGCCCTCGGCGTTGGCCACCGACATCATGGCGGCCCGGGCCGCGGCATAGTTGGTGTCATTCAGGGTTTCCTTGCAGGCATAGGCCAGTTGCCACAGGCCATAGGCCGCCGCTCCCCGGTAATCCACGCCGTAGCGCAGTTTCTTCCGCATGAAGGCGTGCTCGTCATCCTGCCGGTCCATGCGCACCAGTTGGACGTCCCGCCGCAACTGAAAGATGAACGGCTTGACCGCCCGGCTGGTGTCCAGAAGGTACCAGGCGGCGCCGGCGCCGCCGCCGAAGTTGGAGACGGTCCCGGCGCCCACCGGATGCGTGGCGGCAAAAAAGTTCTGGCCGTCATAGCACGGCGTGGAGAAGCCCCCGATCATCAGGTCCGAAATCAATCTCTCCGGGTGTTTCCGCGCTTCCTGGGCCAGGGCCGCCACGATGGGATTGTAGAAGCCCAGCTGGTCGTCTTCGATATCATTCCGGTCCACCTCGATGGTGGCTTCCCAGTCCTTGGTCTCCACCTGGAAGGCCTGGGGTTCCAAAGAGCTGATCCGCCGGTCACCGATCCATTCCCGGACCATGGGAAAATCCAGGAGAAACTTATAATCCATAATCCGGGTGTTGGCCGGCACCGTCATGGCCACCCGCACATACCAGGTCTGGGTCTCCTGGAAGGCGGCGTTGAATACGGCGGTGAATCCCGTGTACAGCCGGGCTAAACTTTCCATATTGATAATCATGAGAGATTCCTCCGTTACCTGGCGATGTCGATCCAGCCCTTAGTGGCCGAAACGTATTTGACCAACAGGCCCACCTTGATGTCGTTGGTGGGGCCGGCCGCATCATCAAAGGTGTGGTCATCCGCCGCGTACATGGCCGCTCCCACCATGTTCTGGCTGATGGACACGGCGTCGAACTCGAAGACCCCGGCCAGCCGCACCCTCACAATCTTGCCGCCGTCGCTGCCGCCGCTGTTGTCCACCTGTTCCAAGGCCACCCCGGCTAATTGATAACCGCTGGTGTCCGCCGCCGGGGCCGCATAACCCGCGGCATTGACACATACCAGGGAACCGGCGTAGATTTTCGTGTTGGCTGCCACCGGGTATTCAATCTCAATACCTTCCCGGTATGGCGTAGCCCGGTCACGGGTTAAAGCTGACATATCCTTCTACCTCCGCTTGTATTGGTTGATCACATCCAGCCGAAAACCTTCCTGTTGCTCTTCCCTTCAGGGGCGGCGCGGTTCGAAGCGGCAGGTGGTCTGCCCATTTTCCCCCTCACCACCCCCTTCCCTCCCCCACCTCAAGAGTCGCCCCGCGGAAACTACCCGGTTTGGGCCTTAGCCTTCAGGTACGCTTCCGGAGAAACATTCAGGGATCGGCAAACGGCCAGTTCCTCCGGGAGCAAACCGCGCTCATCATGGTGATCCTCCCGGAGGAGCTGCAGTTCCTCCCCGGTGGGCACCAGTTTCGGGGCCCGGTCCGCATAGGTCTGGAAACCTTCCGGGTCCCGGCGACAATATTCCAGCGCCCAGCCGCGTTGGGCCGGGCTGACTTTGCCGGCCTTCATCGCTTCCTCCACGAACCGGTCGGCCGTCTCGCTCGCCAGGCGGGCTTTGAGAGCCTGCAGGGCCTCCTCGGTCTTGAGCAAGCGCGATGCGCCGGCTTTCAAGGCCTCCACCGCCCCCTTCAGTTGAGCTACGGAAACTTCACCCGGCAGATTCAAGGTCGCGGCCAGGTCCCGGAACGCCTCCAGCGCCTTGCCGTATACCGCCCCCTCTGCCACCTCGGGTTCCAAACCCATCAGGCGTTTGAGCTGTTCCACCATCTTTCCCTTCTCCTTGACTTCGCCCATTTTTGCCGCCAGGGCCCTGTCCGCCGGTTCTGCCGGCCGCAATGCTTCCGGGGTGGCGGCTTCCCCCCCCCACCTGGCCACCAGGGGCGGCAGGTGCTTGATCGCCGGCACGTTGGTCAGGCCCATGTGCATCAGGGCAACGGGCCGGCGGGTTTCGGGGTCCAGCCGCAGAACCGGCGAGAAGTACCGATACTCCTTCTTCTCCAGGTAATCCCGGGCTTGCTGGGTCCAATCCACCCGGGCCCAGAGGCCGTCTGGCCGCGCCTCCAGTTCCTTGATCCAGCCCGCCGCCGGGGCCCGCTCCCCCTGCAAGGATTGGTGCTCATAATCGATGACCAGATCTACTCCCCGGGAGCGAAAATCCGCCGCCATGGACAGAAGAGACGCTTCGTCCACCAGGAACGGTTCCCGGTGGTCCGACAACTCCACGGTGCCCCGGGGAAGCACTCTGATCCACTCGGGCAGGGCAGGAGTCTGGTCCTGGCTTACCGCGTTCGACGTCATTGTCATCTTTCCTCACTCCGTGGTTTGCCGGGAGATTTGGTCCTGGGATGCCCCCGCCTCGACTACGCCCGCCTCCTGGGCCAGCTTCTTGGCCTCCTGGGTCTGCAGTTCCAACTGCTTGGCCTTATCGGGATTGGGGCACCATTGCTGTTGGAGTTCCGAAGCCAGGAGGAGAGTGGTATCCGCGGCCACCATCGCCTGTTGCACTATCTCCCGCCGGTCGAAATCCTGTTTAATCAACGGGTCATAAAAGTGTTGCACCGTCACCATGGAATCGTGGATCTTCTGGAACACCCCTGGGTGCCCGCAGCAACCGCCGCTGAGCCATACCAGGGCCGCCACCCAGAGCCACCTGTTTTCCCTCATCGGTCCGCTCCTCCTCTTCTTGATCTCTTGGCGTCTTGGCGTGAGCAAGGTCTCCACGCCAGAATGCCTACTTTGTGGGTGGCCCCCAGGCTTATGAGCCACTGCCCTTTCCGCCGGCCCCTAACAGGGGAATACCGAAACGCTCCGCCACGTGCTCCATGTCCAGGGGCACGCCCATGGCCGCCAGGTTGCGGTAAACCTCGGATAAAATCTTAAGGTCCTCTTCCTCTTCAAACCTGAAGCGGAACCAGGGCACGGGCTTGTCCCAGCCGAAGTTGAAGCCCACCAGGGGACGCAGCAGTTGTTCTCTCAGGGTAGCCGCCAGGGCCTGGGCGTCGGCTTCCACCAGGTCCCGGCGCACCTGCGCGTGCACGCTGGCCGCCGCATAGGTGCCCGTGGACCCGGTCGTATCCGTGGTCAGGGTTTGACCCAAAATCGCCTTGGACATTTCCCGGTTGCAAAAATCCGCCATGAGCTGGTACGGGTTGGCCCCGCCGGACCGGGAGGCGGCTTCCACAAATTCGATCTCGGTGGACTTGCTGATCACCCCCGCCGCGTCCGAACCCAGGTTCCGGATGGCTTGCACCAGGGCCTCCCGGTCCGCCGGGGAGGCGGTGTTGTCATACTTACCCAGCCTGAGCGGCATGCCGAAGACCTCGTTGAACGCCGCCCAATCCTTCAAGGCAAAATTCTTCAGCAGGTACATCCAGCCCACCACCCTCAGTACCCCCGACCGCGTGGCGTGTCCGCTTCTGGCCTTGTAACGGTGGTAAATGGCCTTCCAGACCGGGAGCATAATCCCTTGATAGCTGGCTTCGGGAGTCAGCAGGCGGGGCTTCCAGTCTTCGCCGAAGGTCACCTTTTTCTGGGGAATCCACCTCAGCTCCGAAACCCGGGCCTGGCCGCCCGTCACCTCCCAGAGGATCTCGCACAGGGCAAACCCCTTGCCAATGGCGTCCAGCAGGTCCAGGAGGGCCTCCTCCAGGTTGGGGATGCCGTAGACGATCTCCCCCACCCGCGCCGCAATCTCTTCATCCTCCGGGGTGCCGGCATAGGGCATCACCTCGTAGTCCTTGCCCAATACCGCCATTTTCCGGGTCTGGAGGATCGCCGTCAGGTGGGCGTCCTTCTCCTCCATTTCCTCGAACAGCTCCATCTGGCGATAAATATTCCCCTGGTCCGCCTCCCGGAAGATTTCCGCCAGGCGGTTCGGGGTCAACCCCGCACTGGGGTAACTGCTCCAGCGTTCTACCAGGCTCACCGCCGACAACTCCCGGGTTTCCGGCCTCACCGTCTCTTTAAACAGCCTCCCGAATAAATCCTTCAGCCCCATAGTGTCTCCTAACCGTGAGCCGCGAGCTGTGAACTGTGTTCAGGAAAGGCTCCATCAAATCGGTCTTACTGTTCACTGCTCA
>PEWM01000060.1:0-235 GCA_002779455.1 Deltaproteobacteria bacterium CG07_land_8_20_14_0_80_60_11 | reverse complement strand
GCTCACTTCCCAAACACCCGGGCAAAAATCGTATCCACGTGGCGGAAATAGCGGTTTAGATCGAAAATCGCCTCAATCTCTGCCGGGGTCAGGTGTTGGCTGATCTCGGCGTCGTCTTTGACCCGTTGGGCGAATTCGCCCCCGGCCTCCCAGACCTGCATGGCCGGGCGCTGCACCAGCCGGTAGGCCGCGTCCCGGGCCAGGCCCTTGTCGATCAGGGCCAGGAGCAGCGACT
>PEWM01000047.1:10049-13204 GCA_002779455.1 Deltaproteobacteria bacterium CG07_land_8_20_14_0_80_60_11 | reverse complement strand
ACGACAATTTCGCCAGCATCTACCGGGCGGTTGAGCTGGGCCGGATCGTCTTTGACAACATCCGCAAGGTCATCTTTTTCCTTATTCCCACCGGCATTGCGGCGATCATTTCAATTTTGGCCACCGTGATGTTAGGGTTACCGCTCCCCTATCTACCGGCTCAACTCTTGTGGATCAACATTGTCACTAACGGCCTGCAAGATGTAGCCCTGGCCTTCGAGCCGGGAGAAAAGGACGTGCTCCGGCGCCCCCCCAGACACCCGCAAGAAGGCATTTTCAACCGTCTCCTGGTGGAGCGCACTATCCTGGTGGCCCTGGTGATTTCGGCAGGAATTATCTATGAATTCGTTCATGCCCTGAACCAGGGGGTGTCTCTGGAAAAGGCCAGGACCATTGCGGTAACCACCATGGCCTTCTTCCAGTTTTTCCAGGCCTTCAACAGCCGTTCCGAGACGCACTCCCTGTTCACCATGAATCCCCTGGGCAACCCTTTCCTCTTTTTCGGCACCATCGCCGCGTTTATTGCCCATCTGGCCGCCATCTATCTGCCGGCCATGCAGTGGATTTTCCGCCTGGAGCCCATTGGCGCGATGGAGTGGCTGAGGATCGGGCTGGTGTCGGTAACCGTGGTGATTGCCGTAGAGATCGACAAGTGGCTGAGGCGAATGAAGATTCTGGCATATATCTGAGCAGTGAACCAAAAGCCAAACGGAATAGGGGAAATATGACCGACTTTTACGGACCCCTCAGGTCAGAAATACAGGCAAGGCGCCGGGGGCG
This sequence comes from Deltaproteobacteria bacterium CG07_land_8_20_14_0_80_60_11, assembly GCA_002779455.1. Lineage (GTDB taxonomy): Bacteria > Desulfobacterota > Desulfobaccia > Desulfobaccales > 0-14-0-80-60-11 > 0-14-0-80-60-11. Next base: position 12,424 of record PEWM01000047.1, on the reverse strand, counting down.
GCCCCTGCTTCTCTTGCTGGACTACGACGGTACCCTGGTGGAAATCGCTCCGCGCCCGGAGCTGGCCCAGCCTACTTCGGAGCTGCTGGAGTTGCTGATCCGGCTCGTGGCTCAGAGAGACCTGAAGGTGATGGTGGTGTCGGGTCGTCCCTTGAGAGACTTGCAGGAACTGCTGCCCGTCCCGGGTCTCAACTTTCTAGGGTCCCACGGCGGCGAGGCCTATATTTCCGGGCGTCTCCATCCATTGCAGGTTGCCGCCGCAGACAATGAAGAACTTTTTCGCTGGCGTAACCGGCTGGGGGAGAGCCTGCAGCCATTCCGGGGATGGTGGCTTGAGGACAAGCCTTTCGGTTTTGCGCTCCACTATCGGCAGGTGCCAGCAGAACATGCTGATGAATTCATCGGAATTTTAGGAGGGTGGCAGGAGCAGCTCCGGCACGAGGGACGCTTTCAGCTCCTGGCAGGGAAAAAAGTGCTGGAAATACTGCCGCACGGAGTCAGTAAGGGTGCGGCAATACAAGAAATATTGTTATTACCTGGATTTTATGGGGTTTTTCCGATATATTTAGGTGACGATATTACTGACGAAAGCGCTTTCCACATTCTGCAAGGCCAGGGGCTGACCATCAAAGTGGGCCGCCCCGGAACTGAAACCGCGGCGTCCCACTTTCTTCCCGATCCTGAAGCAGTGCAGCATTTCCTGGCCCTTCTCGCCGCCCCCCTGGAGGACTATTAATGGCGAAGATATTGGATAAAGTGGCCGAAAATTCCTTCTGGTTCCATGAATGCTTCCTGATGGCCATGCCCTTGGGCAAAAAGGTGCTGAATCTGAGGGAATTGATGGAAGGCTTGCGGGAGATGGATGAATCAGTGCTTTTCTATCATCTGATTCAATCCCGTCTGGCCCTTGGCCAACCCGCGGTGGAATATCCCAACGACTTCGCTCTGTGGGCGGCCAACGCTTTACAGGACAGCAAGTTAGCTGAAAAACTTAGCTCTTTCGATCCCTTTGAATTTCAGAATCTGGGGCTGGTGCGCCAGGCGGTGGTGGACATCCTGGAGGAATACCTCTGGGACCTGCCCTTCGTCCCTTGGGCCCGGCCCGGATTTGAGTTTCACTTCTGTCAGGCCTCGGCCGTGGTCATGCATTCCCTGATTGCGGCTCGAACCTTGAAAGAATTCTGCGGAGCCCTCACTCAGGTGGGTCTGGATTCCATTTATTACCACTTCTTTGAAGCCCGCTGGCGTCTGGGGGAACTGAAAAGCGACGATTTTTCCTTCTGGATTGAGTCCAACTTCGGCTTGCCGGAGTTGGTCCAGGCCATCCGCGACGTTGATATCTATTTCTACAGCCTGAAAGAATTGCGGGAGACCCTCTTGGGGTTAATCCACCAGCACCTGGGAGAACTCTGTGATCACCCTGGATGATTACGCCCCTATCGTGGGAGAGGACGTGGTGGGCCAGCTCTACCGCCTGGCCGAACACCTGCAGGGCCGGCGTTTCGTCCACATCAACTCCACTGCCGTCGGCGGGGGGGTGGCGGAGATTCTGTCCTGGGCCGTGCCGCTGATGAACCAGTTGGGTCTTCAGACCACCTGGGAAGTCATTATGGGCGACCCCGCCTTTTTTGAGGTCACCAAGGCTTTCCACAACGGCCTGCAAGGCTTCAAGGTTCACCTGACCCCCGCTATGCTGGAGCATTACCGCCAGATCAACCTGGAGAATGCCCGGCGGTTTTCCTGGGAGGCGGATGTGGTGCTGGTGCATGACCCGCAGCCGGCCAGCTTGATTGAAGTACTGCGGCCTCAAGCCCGGCGTTGGGTCTGGCGCTGTCACATAGACGCCTCCCGCCCCCACCTGGCGGTGTGGCGGTTCTTGCGGGAGATCGTAAGGGAATACGACGCCTCGGTTTTTTCTATGTCTCAGTTTGCCCAGAACCTGCCGCACCCCCAGTATCTCATCCGCCCCTCTATCGATCCTTTGAGTGAGAAAAACCGGGATTTGACGGAAGAAGAAATCAAGGCGGTACTGCACCGCCTGGGGATAGAGAGAGACAAGCCCCTGATTCTGCAAGTATCCCGGTTTGACTCCTTCAAGGACCCGATAGGGGTGATTCAGGCCTTCCGCCTGGTGCGACGCCATACGCCCTGCAAACTGGTGCTGGCCGGAGGCGAAGCCACGGACGACCCCGAAGGCCCCGAGATTTTGGCCCAGGTGCAGGAGGCCGCCCAGGGCGAACCGGACATCCAGGTCCTGTTGCTGCCTCCGGATGCGCACCATGAGATCAACGCCCTGCAGCGAGCCGCGGATGTCATCGTGCAAAAATCCACCCGGGAGGGCTTCGGCCTCACGGTCACCGAGGCTATGTGGAAGG
>PEWM01000047.1:0-9874 GCA_002779455.1 Deltaproteobacteria bacterium CG07_land_8_20_14_0_80_60_11 | reverse complement strand
CTTTCTTATCACCCGCCATATCCGGGACTATCTCACCCTGATGATCCTGCAGGACAACCCCGACAGCCGGCGCATCGAACTGTAGGTAAAGCTGACAAGGAGGTTATGGTGTTTTGGAATCAAGATAGGTTAAGGAGGCTGATAGAGGAAAGATTGAGCGACTTCCAGATCATCCTGGTGTCCAACCGGGAGCCGTACATGCATATCTACCGGGGCGGGGAGGTGGAAACCATCATGCCCGCCAGCGGCATGGCCATCGCCCTGGACTCCATGATGCAGGCCTGCGGCGGCACCTGGATAGCCGCGGGCAGCGGCGAAGCCGACCGGGAGGCCTGCACCGACGGGGACGCGCTCATGGTGCCGCCCCAGGCGCCTAAGTACAAATTGCGCCGTCTGTGGCTGACCCGCCAGGAAGAGAGAGATTATTATTACGGCTTCTCCAACGAGGCCATGTGGCCCCTGTGCCACGCGGCTTATACCCGGCCGCGCTTTGACTCCGGCCAGTGGGAGACCTACAAGTCCGTCAACCGCAAGTTTGCCGAGGTGGTCCTTTCCGAGGTGACCGATCCCCGGCGCACCATTGTCTTCATCCAGGACTACCATTTTGCCCGGTTGCCCCGGATGCTCAAAGAAGCGGAGCCCAATCTGGTGGTGTCGCAGTTCTGGCACATTCCCTGGCCCAACTATGAAATCTTCCGCATCTGCCCCTGGGGTCCGGAAATCCTGGATGGCCTCCTGGGAAACGACTTGTTGGGCTTCCACCTGCAATACCACTGCAACAATTTCTTCGATACCGTGGACCGCACCCTGGAAGCCCGGGTAGACCTGGAGAGTTTTTCCATCTTCCGCCAGGAAAAAGAAACCCGGGTGCGGCCGTTCCCCATCAGCATCGACTTTGATCGCTTCGAGGGTTGGGCGCAAGCGCCCCAAACCGAGCGGCGCCTGCAGGAGCTGCGGCATAGCCTCAACCTGAGCGACGTCAAGGTGGGCCTGGGAGTGGACCGTCTAGACTACACCAAGGGGATTCCGGAGCGCCTGGAAGCCCTCGACATCTTTTTCCGCAAATACCCCCAGTACCAGCAACGCTTCACCTTCGTTCAACTGGGGCCCCAGTCCCGCCTTCATATCCCCAGCTACAAGCAGCTCAACGCCCTGGTGGATTCCAAGCAGGAGGAGCTCAATTCGCAGTATGAGCAGGGACGTTGGAAGCCGGTGATCGTTTTGAAGGAACACTATTCCCAAGAAGAGGTGGTGGCTTTCTACCGTCTGGCGGACGTCATGGTGATTAATTCCCTCCATGATGGAATGAATTTAGTTGCGAAAGAATACGTGGCCAGCCGGCCGGATGGCGAAGGCGCCCTCCTCCTCAGCCCCTTCACCGGGGCCTCCCGGGAATTGACCTGGGCATACTCCGTTAATCCTTATAATCCTGAAGAGATTGCCGATGCCATCTTCCAGGCCCTGGAAGACCCCCCTGAGCCCAAGGCGGCGCGTCTGGCCGCTATGCGCTCCTGGGTCCAGGAACACAACATCTTTCAGTGGTCCGCCCATTTTCTCCAGGCCCTGGTTCACCTTCCCAAAGAAGACTAAAAGGCCACCGTCTTCCGGTACGAATCCATGGGGCGAGGTCTTATCATGCACCAGAGATCGGGATCACCGTTTAAAACTATAGCTTATTTTTCTATGGAAGTCGGCTTGGACCCGTCCGTCCCCACCTATAGCGGTGGACTGGGCATCCTTGCGGGAGATACGCTGCGCTCCGCCGCAGACTTGGGACTTTCCATAGCAGGAGTGACCCTGGTTTACCGGCAAGGGTATTTCCGTCAACACCTGGACTCCCAGGGAAACCAGACCGAGAGCCCCGCCGCCTGGACCCCGGAGGAGATCCTGGAACCCGTGGAGCCGCAGGTGACCATCGCCATCGAGGGCCGGCAGGTGAAGGTGCGGGCCTGGCGCTATGAGATTCAGGGCCTCTCCGGCCACAAGGTGCCGGTATATTTTCTGGACACGGCGCTGCCGGAAAACTCCCCCTGGGACCAGACCCTCACCGACCACCTCTATGGCGGCGACTCCCATTACCGCCTGTGCCAAGAGGTGGTCCTGGGAATGGGCGGGATGGCCCTGATTTCCGCTTTGGCCCCCGAGGATCGGGTAATCTACCACATGAATGAGGGACATTCCGCCCTTCTGACTCTGTCCTTGTTGGAGTCCGGGATTCAAAGCGGCGGGTCCCCGGCCCCCACCGAGGCCGACGTGGAGGCCGTGCGGCAGCAGTGCGTCTTCACCACCCACACCCCGGTGCCGGCGGGCCACGACAAGTTTCATTGGGATCTGGTGAGCAAGGTCCTGGGGCCGGAACGGGCCGACCTCCTGAAAGCCTCCAACTGCTGTTTCGACGGCAGCCTCAACATGACCTACCTGGCGCTTCGGTTCGCCAGATATATCAACGGGGTGGCCATGCGGCACGGTGAAATTTCCACCGGGATGTTTCCCGATTATCCCATCGACGCCATTACCAACGGGGTGCACGCCGTCACCTGGACCTCTCCGTCTTTTGCCGCCCTCTTTGACCGGCGCATCCCTGAATGGCGCCAGGACAATTTCTACCTGCGCTATGCCGTGGGCATCTCCCTCCCTGAAATCGCCGCGACCCACGCCCTTGCCAAACAGGCCATGCTGGCCGAGGTGGAAAGACGCAGTGGGGTGCAGTTGTCGGAAAACGTTTTTACGATCGGCTTTGCACGGCGGGCAACCACCTATAAGCGCCAGGACCTCCTATTCTCTGACCTGGACCGGCTGCGGGGCCTGGCCCGGCAGGTGGGGCCGCTGCAGGTGGTTTACGGCGGCAAGGCCCATCCCCAGGATGAGGGCGGCAAGGACATGATCCGGCGCGTCTTCCAGGCCACCGGTATGCTGGGAGAATCAGTGCGGATGGTTTATCTGGAAAACTACGACATGGCCCTGGGGAAGATCCTCTGCGCCGGCGTCGACCTGTGGCTCAATACCCCCCTGCGCCCCCAGGAAGCCTCGGGAACCAGCGGCATGAAGTCGGCTTTGAATGGCGTGCCCAGCCTGAGCGTCTTGGACGGCTGGTGGGTTGAGGGCCACGTGGAACACGCCACCGGCTGGGCCATAGGGGATGACTCCACCAATCCGGCGGAAGCCTCCCAGGACGCCGCGTCGTTGTACGACAAACTGGAGCGGGTAATTTTGCCCCTTTATTACGGCAAACCCGAGGCCTACGCCAAAGTCAGGCGCTCCGCCATCGCCTTGAACGGCTCGTTTTTCAACACCCAGCGCATGGTTTCCCAATATGTGACGAACGCCTACTCTATTTTGGAAGGGAATGGTCTAAAATGAAGAGCATTGGCATTTTACATTAGCGCACTACCTGCCCTATATCAACACCTCAAATAAAAAAATTATGTAGATGAGATATTTATCATATATGGCATTTATGGCCCCCCGGATTGTAAACTTTTACCCATCATTGTCGGACATGATGGTTCGCCGACCCAAACCTGGTGCCCAGATCGCAGGCGTACCTTCAGACCCGTCACCCTCGGCCCGTTCGCGGCCATGTGCTGCCCGCCCCCGGCACCGATGAGAGCCCCGTCCTGAGGCGATTGGCCGTCCCCTGGCCCCTTATCCTGCCTTTTGCCCGCCGGCCTCTGGTGCGCCGCCAGGCACCGGCCCTGCCCCTACTGACGTGCACCCCGCACCCATGACCACCGACTCCTGGCCCAGCGCCAGGCCGCCGGCCCCTGCCCCTCCCGCGCAACAGCCCGGCCCCTACGGCCTATCCCTGGTCCACCGCCCCACCTGGCCCGCTCCATGGTGTAGACCATTAAGGTGAGGGCAACGCCACCCTGGGGCTACCGCGGCCCCTGGACCCCACCCGGGACCATCAGCCCCCTGGCTTCCCTGTGCCTGTGCCCTGGTTGCCTGCCCTGCCTGGACCCCCACTCCCCAGCGTGCAGCGTCACGGTACAGCAGCGCCCGGCCCCGGCCCTCCCTGCCCTGCCCTGGCCTGGACAAGAGGGGTACTGTCAGCCACAGACCACAAACCCGGTTCCGGAGTGGGACTCCTACCACCCCCCTCATGCTAAATGCCAGGCACGGGAATTTTTTCCAAAAAATCATTCACTCGGGTTTTTGTCTCAGGAAAACCCCGTAACAAAAAGACCCCCCTGGATGTTCCCGGCCCAAAAATTTTCATATGAAAAATTCTTCCGGGATTTACGCCACGAAGGTGGCCATAGCGACAAGGTGGGCAAACCCTTGAGGGCGTCATTAAACGGGAGATGGGGTCGTTCGAGAAGTGGGGGATGGGTAGGACTTATGCAAACTATCTGATAAGCGGGTCCCAGGTTGCGGCCAATTTGTCTCCAATTGGAGACACGATGTCCCCTTGTGAAATTCAACCGACTTCAGAACGCCAAGACCGCCCGCTGGTCATTCTTGATCTCGGCCAGCAATGAGATGTGTGGGAGGAAGCCTGCCACAATATCTTCGGGGAACCGCCCCCCCGGTGATGGGACCCGCCCCCAAAAATTTCAAACCGATTTTCGACCGGGACGCGGGCCGGGGAGAACAGGCTCACAGAGTACCCCTAAAAAAGCGCTAGACGCTTTTTAGGGCGTGAGCACGCTTCGACTAAGGGGTTAGGTTGGGAACGTTATTGCTGGCGGTGCTTTTGGCGGACGAAGTCGGATAGGAGGTCCAATACACCCCGAGCCGATTTCTTCCCGCCTACTGCTTTCGCTGTTAGCACCACCTGGTCCTGTACCTCTGGTCTTGGTCAACGGCGGAAACCAGCTATTCCATACTCTCGTTAGAGTTTCAATCCTCACCCGGCCCGAAGACCGGGTGCATCTCCGGCCTTTCTCGGCCGGTTTTTGAAAGGTTAATTGCGCCTTCGAGGGCGAACCAGCTTCAAATAAGTCTTCCAACCGCCAAGGTGAAAGCTCCCTTGGATTGATCCTGCTGAGTTCCCTCAGGTTTTTCCCCGCGCGGACCCCCCCGGTTTTCACCCCTGCTAGGGGTTCGCTCTCAGACCAAGAGGGGCTGGCTAAAGTCCACTTTCTTATCCCAGCCGAAAACCCGGACATTTTTTTCCAAGGGCTCCGTCAAGCGGTAGATCCTGAGACTGTCTTCCTCCTTATGGATGATTTTCACCAAGGCCCGGATCAGGCCCTCAAACTGCATTTCATCAACTTCACATTCAAAGACGCTTTTTTGCACCCGCTGGCCGAAGTTTTTGCACTGCTGCGCCATCCGGCGCAGGCGGCGTCGGCCCGCAGCGTCTTCCGTGGAAACATCATAGGTCACCAGGACGGTCATCATAGAACATCTCCCTACTTGTGGAGATAAGGAGGATAGGCCGCCAGTTCACCCCGCAGGTGCCGGGCCAGCAGCCTGGCCTGGATGTGGGGCACCAGGCCCAGGGGCATCTTTTGCTGCGCCCCGGGATGAAAAATCTCCTCTTGTTTCCGCTCCTGGTAGGCCACCACCACCTTTTTGCGGCCTGCGTCATTCAGGAGGACCGCGCCGCCGGTCCGCCGGTCAAAGTCCGGCTCGCTTAACTGGCGGCGGTTGATAAGGGTAAGAGTCAGCCGGTCCGCCAGGATGGGCCTGAACTCCTCCATGAGGTCCAATCCCAGGGAGGGCCGCCCGGGCCGGAGGCTATGGAGAAAACCCATCTGGGGGTCCAGGCCGACCCCCTGGGCGCCCGCCACACAATCACTCAGCAGCAGGGCATAGAGAAAAGACAGCAAGGCATTGGTGGGGTCCAGGGGCGGCCGGCGGGTGCGGCCCTTCATGGCGAAGGTCTCCCGGTCGGCCCGGAGCATGCTGCTGAATCCGGCGAAATAATGACGAGCCGCGTCGCCCTCCAGGCCCCGAAGGGTATCCAGGTCAGTTACTGCCGGCAACTGGAGCAAAATCTCGCCCAAGAGTTGAGCGGTATGGGATAAGAGTTCATGGTCCTGGGGGGCATCGGTTTCCCGGGCGCTGCGCAGGATAACGTTCCGCTGGTTTTTGAGCTTGCCGGCGACCAGGTTTCGAGCCACCTGCAGGGTTCGGAGGGGCGAGTCCATGGCCTCGTGTTGGGCCCGGCGTAGCAGGACATTCCCAGCAACCGGCCCTTCCAGGCGGCCGAGAAACCGTCCGGAGCGGCTGAGCCAGGTGACGGACCGGCCGTCTTGGGCGCAGCGGCCCAAAAGGCCGGGGGAGACCATCACCTCCCCGAACAGCACCAGGCTGCCCAGGTGGTGCAACGGCACCTGCAATCGCACCTCTTTGTTGATTTCCACTTTAAGGGTTTCATGGTCCAGGTGCAGATAGGCCCCGGAGGTCTGAACATAGAGGGTGTTCAACAAGGTCTTCATCCGTCGTCCTCCACCCGGTATAGGGCGGACGCCAGCCGGGCCATCCGCCTGGCATCAGCCACCACCGTGGGCAGACAGGAGGATTTTAAGGAACATTGGCGGCAGCGTTTGTCATTGGGGGCCGGCGGCAGGGTATGGCCCTGCAGAATTTCCCGCAGTTGCACCGCCGCCTCTTGAAGACGGCGACGCAATGCCGGGTCGAAGATCACTTCCCGCCGATGCTGGGAAGTGGCATGAAAGATGGCCCCCCGAGGCACCTCCTGACCGGTCATCTCCTCCAGGCAGACCGCCTGGCCGCATAACTGCAAGTCGTCATGCTCCCGGCGCCGCCGGGGGCCGTGTTTGTAATCCACCGGATAGGGAGTATCCCCGTGGAACTCCACCACGTCCGCCTTGCCCACCAATCCCCAGCGGCGGGACCATAGAGGCAGAGCGCGCTCGACGCGAATCTCCCCCAGGGTTTCGGAGCCGGGTTGATCCACGATTTCATGGACAAACCGCCCCCGCTGGGTATAGATATTTTCCTCCCAGACCATCTCCACATGGATGAGGGCAGCCTGCCGGGGGCAGTAAGCATAGTGCTCCAGGGCGGAAATGGGGATGAGGTCGCTCTCCTCAAACTCCGCAGCCGGTCCAGCCGGTTCGTCCATCATGCCGTACGCCTCCTTGGTCTAATTACCACTTCAGCCCTCCAGGACGGTGAGGGTAACGCCTTCGGGCAGGTCCTTCGGGGCCGGCACGGAGACTTCATAGTCGCCGAACCGCCGGGGCGGGGCCTGGGGGTCCCGGCGGTCCACCCGGATCAGATCGAAGAGCTTGTGAGCCGGGGCCTTGCCTAACTTGCTGTCATGGGTGAAGACATACAGGCCGCGGCAAGCCATGCGGCCCCGGGAGGCGGAGTGGTCCAGGTCCCACATGCGGGTTAAGGCTTCCCAGAAGATGGCCAAGTCATCGTTGGAGAAGCCGGTCTGCTCGGCAAAGTGGGGGTTGATAAAACCATAGCCCACATAAAGGCCATAAGGGACTATGGCCTTGCGGCCCATTTCAGTGACCTTGCCGCCTTCGGTGCCTTTTTCCGTTTCCACGAACTCAACATCCTCCTTCAGGGTTATGGCTACCCGGGTGATGCTCAGGTCCAGGGGGATGATGGGGTCCACCGAGCGGGCAAAGGTGAGTTGCACCGGCCCTCTTACCTGCCCACAATTTACTTTGGTGGTCATCACGGCGCCGAAGGTGCGAATGTCATAAAAATTACGGCACATCCAGGGCCGGGTCTGGTCAATAACCTCCCGCTTCTCTTTTGTGCCCTTAGGTTGGAGTCCCAGAGCATGATAGGCCCTCTCGTGCATTTCGTTTAAGGCGATTCCCTTGTTCTGGACATAGATTTTGAAATTGGCCTCGTCACCCTTGGTGGCGTCCACATAATCCCGTACCTTGCGTTTCAGACACACATCGGTCACCAGGCCCTGCATGGTTTCCGGGTCCACCCGGGGCAGGTTGCCGGCGTCCGGGTCGCCATTGGGGTTGCCGTCGGTGACTTCAAAGATCAGGACAAAATCGTGCCGATGAGTCGGGTCTTGGTAACTGGGGGATTCCATATTTTTGCCTCCTCTTTATTCTTTTTCATCAGTAGGGGTTTCTTCGACAACCGCTTCCTCGCCGGGGACCTGCTCTTCTTTCCGGGCTTTGGCTTGAGCCCGGTCCCAGGCTCGCTGGTGGTAGTAGCCCAGACTGAACCAGCCTTGATCCGGGAGAGACAGGACGGCGGGGAAGGCGGTGAGTTCACCCATGATCGCCCCCAGTCGATCCTGGAGGGCGATGTAGGCCCCGAGACGCTCCTTGCGCAGCTTCCCCAGGTGGGCCTGGGCTCCTTTGATGAGGCGGGGGAAGACCGAACCCGGGGCGGTAGAGGCGGTGCCGTAGAAGCGGTCAATGAGGGTGGCCTTGGGACTCACCGCCAAAAACTGCACCTGCTCCAGGACGGCCAAGAGGCGGCCGCAGAGATAGGCCGGGCGGGTATTGGTTTCATCCAGTCGAACCATAGAATCCTCCTTCCATAAAGTTTCTTGGGAGAGCAGGGCCATCTTGATCAGAGCGGCTCGGGGCCGGGTAATCTGGCGCTCCGCCCGGTTGCGTTTCACGGCCTGGAACAGGAGCCAGGCCGGGATAGGGCTTCCTGTCAGAGCAGCTTTGAGCAGGATACGGGGCACATTCGGGGGCAGGTCCCGCGCCAATTCCCGGACCAGGCTGCCGGCCAGGGGCCTTAAACCGAGAGGCCGCCCCGCTTCCCCGTATGGGTCCACCAGTTCTTGCAGAGCAAACCAGCGCGATAGATGAGCTTTGACTTCATCCACTGTGGTTTCTAACCAGTCCCGCACTACTACCCTGCCCCCGCTGGCCGTGAGGGCGGTAGCGTAGAAGGCCTGTGTGTTCGGCGGGGTGAAGGGGCGACCCTTGCGGGCGGATTGAATCAGGGCCTTCACATCTTCCGGTTGGGGTTGGGAGAAAAGGGAGGCGATATTGAAGCTCGTGGGTTCTCGGGTCCAGAAAAGGTAGACCATGGAACCGACCAAAAGGTGGGTTCCTTCGCTTTCCCTAAGTACATGATAGGCTTTGGCGTAGCTTTCGGCGCAGTCCCAGCAAGTCGGCGAAAGAAGAGAATTTTTTAGGTCATAAGAATAGAAGGCCTCTTTATTGGCCGACACAATAGCCATGCCGGAAGTTTGTCCTCCCGGAATGCCTTTAATCTGGATAGGATGAGCTTTTCCGGGGTGGCAATCCGTGCCGCAAACAATGCATTGGCCAGAACTTGCCCCTGATTCAAAAGCAGCTTTCTCGGTGTGGAGCCAATATTTCTGGACCTCCTTTTCGTCGATGACCAAAGCTCCCTCGACTTCAAAGGTGAATAGATCCTCAGATGCAAAGTCATCGGGTAAGACCAGGGTCTTAGGAGTTTCAGAGTTTAGGAAGTTCAAAACAGCCTTTACGCTGGGGCTGCCGGTATCTTGAGCGCATTTTTCGACCTCAGCGATGAAGAGTTTATGCCGCTCAACCACTTTCTTGCCATCTTTCTTGGGGTCCCGCGGCCGCCCCAGAACATACTCACAATTGCCCACCAACAGCTTGGCTTCTGGACCTGAAGTGACCAGGACATGCGGAGCAGGATAGAACTTCCCCCGGTCTTTTTTTCTGCCACTGGAAGTGGATACGATACCCTCAGATTTACCCTCGGAATCCAGTTTTATCAGGTGACGAATGGCAGTGGGTACGTAACTGGATGGCGACTGCACCCAAAGGTTTTTATCGTGGCTCTGGGAGGCGTTATTAAAAAACTCTACCCATTTCTGCAGAAGCATTTCTCACCTCCTTTCATAAAGCTTCAAAGGAACTTGGATCACTCCCTTGTCCAGGCGCGCTGCGAAAAAGCGGGGCTTCCCCCGGATGCCCCGGCCCTGGTCATCATGCTCATAGTCCAGGTCGAAGAG
>PEWM01000143.1:3659-4326 GCA_002779455.1 Deltaproteobacteria bacterium CG07_land_8_20_14_0_80_60_11 | reverse complement strand
TATAGTTCAGGACTTCTAAGATCGCGGCCTCGTCGCCCCCCGGATCGATGACCACGGCTTCTTTGGTCTCTTCGTCGCCCAGGATGTAGCAATTCACTTCCAGTAAACCCACTATCAGACCTTTTTGGATCATTTATGGTTGCTCCCTGTAGCGCACCTGCGTGTGCGCCCTCAAACCGGGCGGACACCTGGGTCCGCCCCTACATTTCAAGAATTGAGCAGAAATTTCACTCCCTGGACCGCGAAGTAGCCGCCGAAGCCAAAGAGAAAGACGCCGCAGCCGGCCAGAAAGCCCTGGTAGAGGCGATCAGAGATCAAGCGGCGCCCCTGGGCCACGGCCCCGGCCACCAGGGTGTACCAGGCGAAGTCGGCCAGGATGTGCCCGATGAAAAAGAGGGCCACCCCCAGCCAACCGTATTGCATGGAAAACATGACATAGCCCAGGCCGATGGTCAGCCACCAGATGAGCCAGTAGGGGTTGGCGGCGCTCATGAGCACCCCGGCCACAATGGGATGGAGCCCCGATGCACCCTTGGAGTCGATCTCCAGGTGGCCGTGGCGGGAGGCCTTGAGCAGTCCCAGGCCCATCCACCAGAGCAGGCCGGCGCCGAAGACGCCCACCAGGCCCAGCACCAGCGGGCGGTGCAGCCAGACGCCCACCCCGGCC
>PEWM01000143.1:0-3459 GCA_002779455.1 Deltaproteobacteria bacterium CG07_land_8_20_14_0_80_60_11 | reverse complement strand
TCGATATATTATCCTACCATACAGGGCCAGGATAAACCAAGGTAAAATCAGGGACATGGGGGGCTGCCCCCGGCCATGAAAAATAATCCCATTAAAAAGAAGACCCGCACCAGCGCCTTCGGCGCCCCGGGAAGAATATCCCACGACGCCTCGGCCTTCTATGCCGGCAAACTCTACTCCCAGGTTCCCCCGGCCGAGGCTGGCGAGTATATCGAAAATCAAGTGCCGCCGGAATTCCTGAACACGGTTGTAGCCAAATCTTCCGAGGCCATGACGGAACTCCCGGATCACAGCGTCCACCTGATGGTCACCTCGCCCCCCTATAACGTGGGCAAAGACTACGACGAAGACCTTACCTTGGAAGAGTATCTCGAATTTCTCCAACGGGTCTGGCAGGAGGTCCACCGGGTCCTGGTGCCGGGAGGCCGGGCCTGCATCAACATCGCCAACCTGGGGCGCAAACCCTATATTCCGTTGCACGCCTATGTTATTCAGGGCATGGTGGAGATCGGCTTTCTCATGCGCGGGGAAATTATTTGGAATAAGGCTTCGAGCGCCAGCGGTTCAACCGCCTGGGGTAGTTGGTGTTCGCCGGCCAACCCCACCCTTCGGGACGTCCATGAGTACATTCTCATCTTCTCTAAGGCCGGGTTCCCCCGAAAAAACCTGGAAAAGCGCCGGGCTACTATCTCCCGGGAAGAGTTTTTGGAGTACACCAAGAGCGTCTGGAATTTCCCGGCGGTTCGTGCCAAACAGGTGGGACATCCAGCCCCGTTCCCCACCGAATTGCCTTATCGTCTTATTCAACTTTACACCTACGAAGGAGAGGTAATCCTCGATCCGTTTATGGGAAGTGGTCAATCTGCAATCGCGGCTTTACAGACTAACCGGGATTACATCGGTTACGAGGTTGATGAGGAATATGTCAACCTCGCCAACAAGCGCATACATCAATTTATTCTCGAGTTTAAATCTCAAAAAGTCTTGGAATTTACTTAAGATAGTATAAATCCCCCATGACTATTGGCTTAGGTCCGAGCCACTTTGCTTGAGAAAATGTAGAGTGGGCACTGCCCACTCTACATGGAAAACTCTATGGACAAAATCGTCATTGAAGGCGGAGTGGCCCTTTCGGGGGAAGTTTCCATCAGCGGGGCCAAGAACGCCGCCCTGCCCATCATCGCGGCCACGCTGCTGGCCCCGGGGGTGCACCGGCTTTACAACGTGCCGCCCCTGGCCGACATCCGCACCGCCAAAAGACTCCTGGGCCTTATGGGGGTGCAGTTTGAAGACGGCGAGCCCCTGGTGGTGGATTCCACCAACCTCACCGGCTGGATGGCCCCCTACGAGACGGTCAAGACCATGCGGGCCGCGGTCCTGGTCCTGGGGCCGCTGGTGGCCCGGGCCCGCCAGGCCAGCGTCTCCCTGCCCGGCGGCTGCGCCATCGGGGCCCGGCCCATCGACCAGCACCTGAAGGGTCTGGAGGCCATGGGGGTGAAGATCACCCTGAACCAGGGCTACGTGGAGGCCAAAGCCAAGCGGCTGCACGGCGCCGACATCACCCTGGACCTGCCCACGGTCACCGGCACGGAAAACCTGATGATGGCCGCCACCCTGGCTAAGGGCGTCACGAGAATCATCAACGCCGCCCAGGAGCCCGAAGTGACGGACCTGGCCCGGTTTCTCACGGCCATGGGGGCTCAGATCGAAGGCATCGGCACCGACGTCCTCACCATCCACGGCGTCAAGGCGCTGACCCCAGCCTCCTACACCATCATGAGCGACCGCATCGAGGCGGGGACCTATCTCGCCGCCGCGGCTATCACCCGCGGCCGGGTCACCATCACCAACGCCCCGGTCCCTTATATGACTGCGGTGCTGGAAAAATTTCACGAGGCCGGGGTGCGGCTCAGCGCCGCCGACAACCGGATCGTGGTGGAGCCGGGCGGGTCCCTCACCGGCGTGGACGTTACGACCCGGCCCTACCCCGGTTTTCCCACGGACATGCAGGCCCAGTACATGGCCCTGATGACCCTGGCCAAAGGCGCCAGCGTCATCACCGAAACCATCTTCGAGAACCGCTTCATGCACGTCAGCGAACTGCAGCGCCTGGGGGCTGACATCACCGTGTCCGGCAGCCACGCCATCGTCCGGGAACGTCCCCACCTCCACGGCGCTCCGGTGATGGCCACGGATCTCCGGGCCAGCGCCTCCCTGGTCATCGCCGGGCTGGCCGCAGCCGGCGCCACCGAAGTCCTCCGGGTCTACCACCTGGACCGGGGCTACGCCCGCCTGGTGGAGAAACTCTCGGCCCTGGGGGCGCGGATCAGGCGGATGCCGGCGTAGTGGTCAGTGGTCAGTGGTCAGTAGGCGGTAATGGGGAAGAGAAATCAGATACAATCGTACCAAGTTGGCCTTCTCTCGGATAGTTTATTGGGCGCCCTAAAAAGGCGATAATTATTTTTCTGACCACTGACCACTGACCACTGCTTCTCAATTCATCAACTCATCAAAGCTCTCAATGGAGAAAAAATCCGGGTGGCTTTCGGCGTCCTGGCGGGAGCTGGATTTGGCCTTGAAATAGGGGTACTTGATGCCGAAGGTTTGGGCCGCGGCCAGGGCCTCGGCGTTGTCGTCCACCAGCAAGACCTGGCTGGGATCGAAGTGGAGACGGTCGTGGAGGATCTCCCAGAAGCGCACCGCTT
The DNA here is from genome assembly GCA_002779455.1 of Deltaproteobacteria bacterium CG07_land_8_20_14_0_80_60_11. Lineage (GTDB taxonomy): Bacteria > Desulfobacterota > Desulfobaccia > Desulfobaccales > 0-14-0-80-60-11 > 0-14-0-80-60-11. Next base: position 754 of record PEWM01000143.1, on the reverse strand, counting down.
CCTTGGGGTTGCCCAGGTCGAAGGAAGAAACCACTGCGTCGAAATACCCCAAAAGTCCGGTGTGGTTCATCTTGAGGCTCAGGGTCTTATAGTGGGCGTTGGTCACCAGGGCCACCCGCTTCTCTTGCTGTCTCAGAAATTCGAGAAAACCTGCCGTGTCCGGGTGCACTTCGATGAGGTGACGGATGCCTTCCTTTAAGGCCGGGATGTCCAGTTCCAGCTCCCGGGACCAGAAATCGATGTCCGTCCAGTTAAGGGTGCCTTCCTCCCGATGGTAGCGGGCGAACACCAGATCCCGGGCCCGGGCCAGGTCCATCAACTGCCGCCGGGCGTACTCCTCCGGCACCAGGGTCTCCCAAAAATAATCGTCGAAGTATCTGTCCAGGATGGTGCCGTCCATGTCCAGGAGCACCCAGGTTATGTCATTCCAGGGGAAAGTCATCAAGGGTTCCTTTTTTAAAAGTCATTTCAAAACCAATTTTCGGCGTCATTTTGAATCAACCGAGGGAGCTTAAGTTGGGAAAGAATCACCCCCCCTTTAGGAAAGGGGGACTTAAAACCTCCGTTCCCAATATGGCGCCCCGGTAAAAAGTCAGGCGGCCATTTTTAACGCAAATGGGCCGGAATATGCATCTGCTGAAGCGCCAGGACCCCCCAGAACGGTGTACAGCTCTTTCGAGGGGCGGCCAAAATCCGCCCGGAACCAGGGGGCGATCTGGTCCACCGGCAACTCCGCCAGGATTTCTTGGCGGAA
>PEWM01000168.1 GCA_002779455.1 Deltaproteobacteria bacterium CG07_land_8_20_14_0_80_60_11 | reverse complement strand
TCGGCTTCCCGGTAGGCAACTGAGATCTTCAACCCCCGGGGATTGTTCTGGCCACAGACAAAGCAGTAGTTGTCAGAAATGGGCGTCGTCATGGCATACCACGATGAGAACTCTGCAAATAACCATTTCGTCATCCTGGGCGCAGCGAAGGATCTCGTATTTTCTCGTATCCATGAGATTCTTCGGTCGCTCCGCTTCCTCAGAATGACAGGTGAGGGGACTTTCGCAGCGGTCTCAAAAAAGTCAATTCGGGGCCAGGACCGGAGGATTCCCGCGCCCCACCCCCCTTCCCCTCCTAAACCGCCAGGGGGTCCATCTTAATGGGGCCCAGCACCGCACCCTGGGCCAGGCGGCGGCCCAGGTCCCGGGCCTGCGAAAGGACCTCCGGCCGGTCATTGATGGCCCCTTTTTCATCCACCCCCCGCACCAAAACCTCGGCGGCATACCGGACATTGATGGCGTCGAAGAAATACTTGGCCACCAGGCGGGAGCCCACGAATAGCAGACGCCCCTTGGTGGCGCCGGTACACAACAGCACTCCCTGGCGGTTGCCGCCGGGGAAATCATCCTGGAGAACATAGCGCCGGGCCCACAGGGCCTGGGTCCGGTCGATCATGGCCTTGGCCTGGGCCGAAACACTGTAAAAGAACACCGGCGACCCCAGGGCCACCACGTCGGCCTCCACCAGTTTGTCATACAGCCCCCGCATTTCATCCTTAATAGGGCAGGTGCCATCCTTGAAACAATGATATATTTCCAGGCAGGGGGAAATTTTCAGGTCGCGCAGGAAGATTTCTTCCACCAGCACGCCGGCCTCCGCCGCCCCCTGGAGGAATGCCTTCATGAGGGTGTCTGAGTTCCCCTCCCGCCGGGGACTGCCAAAGATGCCCAAAACTTTCATAAGTCATCTCCTCGGGTTGATGAGTAACAATAAGAAAAACTACCGGGAGATGTCAAGGAGAGACGTTTTTTAGTTTAGGGATTTTTGGTTTCCCCTGATCTTAGGATTTAGTCCGCGGTCTCAGCCGGCCGAAGGCGTATTAACCGTAACCTGTTCCTGGCCTCCCGGCGCCCGTCCCGGGGAGCTGGGGGCCGCCTCTGAATAGGGATAAGCAACCCTTATGGAAATATGGAAATAATGGAATTAGTGGTGTCCATCCAAAACCGGGAATCTCTGGCCACCGCCCTGGACCGGGGGGTGGGAGGGGTGGCGGCCCGCCTGCCCCGGAACCCGGATTCCCGGGTCTTCTCCGAACTCGCGGAGTGGCGGGACGCGGCCCGGCAGCATGGAGTCAGATTCTATCTCACCTGGGATTGGCTGGTGCGGGAGCGGGAGCTTGCCGGGGCGCCGGATAGGCTCGCCGCCGTGGCCCGGCTCGCCCCCGATGCCTTGCAGCTTCGAGACCTGGGCCTCGTCCGGGAGGCGCACCGGCGTTATCCCCACCTCTCTCTCCAGGCCGCCGGCAACTTCGGGGTCCACAACTCTCCGGGAGTCCGGCTGGCGGCCACCCTGGGATTTTCCCGGGTGGTGGCGGCGGGACCCATCAGCCTGAAGGACCTGGCCTTGATGCGACGCCAGACCGCCATGCCCCTGGCCGTTACCCTCACGACCGGCTGTCAGGGTTATGCCGGCCTGTGCCTCATGGAAGAGTACCTGGGGGTGAGTTGCGACGCCTGCTGCCTGGCCCGGCCGCAAGACGCCGGGACGCTGATGGCCACCCTGGAGACCTTTTCCGGCCTGTGCCAGTTGGGGATAGAGGCGGTCCACCTCAGGGGGGAGCTCTTTGCTCCCGCCTCCCTGGCCCGGGTGATCGGCCTCTATCAATCCGTGGCGACGGCCTCCCCCATGGAGCGTCCCCGGGTTCTGGCCGCCGCCCGGCAGGTGGTGGAGGCCTTTGGGGAGACCATCCGGATGTCCTTGCCGCCCCCGGGAACCCCTCCCGGCCCCCCGGTGTACCCGCTGCCGCCCTCGCAGCGGAGCGTCCAGAGCTCCTCCCGGCCCGGGTTGCTGGGGAGGGGCCGCATCTGGCTGGAGGCCCGGGATTACGCCGAGGCCGCGGCTCTGTCCCGGGAGTGGCGGGAGCCCCTGTTGCTGGCGCTGACCTCGGATAATTATGCCGCCTTCCTACAAGAGCATCGCCATTGGGATCCCCGGCGGCTGCTCTGGCGGCTGCCCCCCGCCATCCCGGAATCGGCCCTGGCCTTCTACCAGAAGGCCCTGGAAACCCTCAGGCAGGGAGGCTATAATCGCTTTGTGGCCGGGGATTGGGGCGCGGTGGCCATGGTGGGGGCGGCCGGGGGCCAGATCTATGGCGATCAAACCTTAGGGGTGCGCAATTCCTGGTCCTTGGAAACCGCCCGGGACTCCAAAGTGAACCGGGTGTGTCTGCCCCCGGGACATCGGTCCGATCATTGGCAGGAGATCCTGGCGGCCGCCCCGTCCGGCAGTTTCTGGAGTTACCTTTACCGCTGCGCCGCCCTGGCCGTCTGCCCCGAAGATGCCGCCGCCCTGACTCCGCCGGAAAACCTGCGCTGGATGGTTGAAGACGGCAAGGCCCTCCTTTGCCTCAAAGCTCCCCAGAATCTCCACGATCTGGAGAACTGGTTCAAACAGCAGTCCATCCTCCCCCTGGTGGTGGCCCTGCCCCACAGCCCCCGGCCCCGGGGCCAACTTCCCCCCTGGCTGGTCTCCCGCCCCCAAGACCGCCCCCGCCGGTAAATAAATTGCAGGCTAAGGACCTTTTTGATATATTTATGAGCATAATGAAAGGGATATCCTCGGAGCAAGGAGCGTGGTAATGGCCCATAAGTCATCTCGCATTTCCTGGACCATGGCTCGGATGCTGATAGTGGCAGTCTGCGTCCTGGCCTTGGCGTCACCAGGCTGGGGGGCCGGCAAGGCCGCCCCGAACTTTTCCCTGAAAGATGTGCTGCAGGGCAAGGAATACTCCCTTAGCCAGTTCAAGGGTAAGGTGGTTTTGATCAACTTTTTTACGTTCTTTTGCGGTCCGTGCCGGGAAGAGATGCCGGACCTGAACAAAATCCATAACGAACTCAAGGTGAAAGGCCTTCAGACCTTGGGTATCGCCCTCAGTTCCGACCCCACCCAAATCCGCTTCCTGGTGAAGCAGCTGGGCCTGGAATACCCGGTGCTCATCGGCAATGACAAGGTGAGCGATGCCTATGGGAGCATCGCGGTGGTGCCTACCACGGTAATCATCGACAAAGAAGGCAACGTCGCCCAGAGGATCGAGGGCACCCGGAAAAAAGCCGACTTTCTGAAACTGATCGAACCGTTGCTGTAACGGGCGCCCGGGCTGATTTCCCGTAAACCATCCGGACCGGTGGCCATTGACCCCTTACGGCGAATCCACGCACCGAAATAAGCTGAGGGGAGGCAGTCCGGGGTAGGTTCTGCACTCCCGTGCCCCTCCCCTCCCCATGCCCTTCGACCGGAGAGGATCATGTATGGGTCCCTGGCAAGAGATACCCGAATGGGCCCAGGAAT
>PEWM01000185.1 GCA_002779455.1 Deltaproteobacteria bacterium CG07_land_8_20_14_0_80_60_11 | reverse complement strand
CGGCCGCCCGACAATGACCAGCCTTTGGCCGCCCTGGCCTTCAAGATCATGGTGGACCAGGGCCAGCGGCTCACCTACGTGCGCATCTATTCCGGCGCCCTGAAATTCGGCCAGGAAGTCTACAATTCCATTAAGCAAACCACGGAGAAGGTGGCTCGCATCCTGCGCATGCATGCCAACAAGCGGGAACCCCTGGAGGAAGCCCACGCCGGCACGATCGTGGCCCTCCTGGGCCTGAAGGCCACTTCCACCGGCGATACCCTGTGCAGCCGCCACCACCCCATCGTGCTGGAACCCATATCATCTTACGTGCCGGTGATCTCCCTGGCCATCGAGCCGGTGACCCGGGATGACCAGGAGCGCCTGGAACCGGCCCTGGAGCGGGTCTGCGAGGAAGACCCCAGCCTCAAGGTCCACACCGACGAAGACACGGGCCAGACCCTGTTGTCCGGCATGGGGGAGTTGCACCTGGAGGTCATCATCCACCGCCTGGAGCGGGAGTTTCACGCCCACGTGCAGGCGGGCCGCCCCCAGGTGGTCTATCGGGAAACTATTGCCGCCCGTGCGGAAGAGACCGGGATTTTCGACCGGGAGCTGGCCGGCCGGCGCCATTTCGGTGAAGTCAGGCTCACTCTGGCCCCCCGGCCCCGGGGCGCCGGCAACTCTTTCGCCTCGCTCCTGGCCGAAGGACATCCGGCCCAGGGCTTGGTGCCCATTATCGCCCAGGCGGTCACCGAAGCCCTGGAAGGCGGGGCGGTATACGGCCACCCGGCGGTGGACATCGCCGTGGCCCTGACCGGCGCCACCGTCCGGGAAGGGCAGGCCTCGGAGATGGCCTTTAGGGTCGCGGCCATGACCGCGGTGAAACAGGGGCTGCATTCGGGCCAGCCCCAACTGCTCCAGCCCATTATGAAGGTAGAGATCATCGCGCCGGAGGAATTCACCGGCGAGGTCATGGGCGATTTTGCCGCCCGGAAAGGCAAGGTGGACCACCTGCTGGCCAAGGGGCCGGTGCGCCTGATCTCGGGACTGGCCCCGCTGTCCGAGATGTTCGGCTATGCCACGAGCCTCCGCTCCCAGACCCAGGGCCGGGGCACCTTCACCCTCCAGTTCGACCACCACGGCTACGTAGAGAGCAGTAAGCAGTAAGCAGTAAGCAGTGTAGGGCGGGCACTGCCCGCCATCAGTAGCAGTGTAGGGCGGGCACTGCCCGCCATCAGGGTGCGCCCCGCGCACCAAATAAGCAGAATGTAGGGCGGGCATTGCCCGCCATGTAGCGCCCCGTGCACCATTCAAAGGGAAAAATTGCCAGGAGACCGACTTTATGCCTATAGAACAAACCCTGTCCCTGATCAAACCCGACGGCGTCGCCCGGGGCTTGATCGGCGACGTCATCGGCCGCTTTGAAAAACACGGCCTCAAGATCCGCGCCATGAAGATGCTGCATCTTTCCCTGGACCAGGCCCAGGCCTTCTACGCGGTCCATCAGGAGCGCCCCTTTTACGACAGCCTGACGCAGTTCATGAGCTCCGGCCCCATCGTGGCCATGATCTTAGAAGGCGAGAACGCCATCCGGGTCAACCGGGACCTCATGGGCGCCACCGACTACCGCCAGGCCGATCCCGGCACCATCCGGGCGGATTTTGCCCGGGACATTGAGGCCAACATCGTCCACGGCTCCGACGCCCCCGGTACCGCCAAAGCCGAAATCGCCTTCTTTTTCAACGCCCTGGAACAGGTCTGATATTAAGCGGTCAGCTTTCAGCTATCAGCTTGAAGAAAACCCGGAAGGGGCAAACTTACCTGCCCCACAACCGGTAAAAGTTTCTGAGGATATGGAGGACAGCCGCCCCCGGCTGTCCCGGCGCCGGCTGGAAAGCCTGTGCCGCCAAAAATTTGGGAGAAAAATATTTGATTGGCGGCAACTCGGCATGAGCACCTTCCTAAATGACCACCACCCCCAATTCCTCAACCCCGCCAGGCAATAAGCCCCACCCCGGCGCACATCAAGCCGGCGCCGATGAGCCGCGGCAAGAAGGGGCGCTCCTTGAGCCATAGCCCCCCCAAGAAGACGCTCAACAAGAGGCTCAGCCGTTTGACGGCCACCAGATAGGCGGCGGGCGCCAGTTCCATGCCCTCCGCCAGGGTGAGGCTGCTCAAGGCAAAGCAAAAGCCCAGGATCAGCCACCAGCCCAGGCGGCCCTTCAGCGCGGGCCTGAGCGGCGCCCGGTTTAAGGGATACCCCGTCACCATGAGGCCAGTGAACACCAGGGGATACATGGTCCCGAAAAAGGCCGGCCCGGAGTGCAGGATGGCTGATTTGTACAGGGCGGCGGTCAAGGAGTAGATGGCCGCCACCAGCAGCATCAGGCGGGCGCCGCGCTCTTGGGCCAGGGCCTTCAGCGGCGCCAGGATCCCGGTCTTAGCGTTACCCGCCACCCCCAGACCCAGGATGTAGCTCCCCAGGGCGATCAGCACGGTACCCGCCACCCCCCACCGGCTCAGGCGTTCGCCCAGCACCAGCCAGCCGGTGAAGATCATGAAAACCGGGGTAAAGGCCAGAAAGGGGACGCACAGGGAGAGATGGCAGACCCGCAAGGCCTGCATGTAAAGGAGCAGGGCGGCCGCCTCCAGGGGCAGCATGGCGGCCACGATGAACCAGAAAGGGGGCGTCAGCTCCGGCAGACTGAGGCCGAAAACCACCAGGGCCAGAAACGGCACCGCCCCCAGCAGCCGCACCAGGGCCATGCCGTAGGGCGACAGCTGGACGAAATACCGCTTGGTCACGACGTCGGCGCCGGAATCTCCCAGGGCCGCGCCCAGGCCTAAAGCTATCCAGGTCCCCATACCCATATCGCGGTTTATTAGTTTTTTGGGGGGAGGCAGCCCCCTGATGGCGGGCAATGCCCGCCCTACATTACTCTACATTACTCCCCTCAACCGCGCTACCTGGTTGCTAATTTCCACAAATTCCGCCACGCTCAGGGTTTCTCCCCGGCGCTGCCGGTCGATGTTCAACTCCGCCAGGAGGGCGCGCATCTCCTCCGGGCTCAGCCCGAAGGCCGCCGCCCGGCCACCAGGGTGTTGTTCAAGGTCTTGCGGCGGTGGCCGAAGGCGGTCTTGACCAATTGGTGCAGCAAGGCCGCGTCGAGGGCCGCCGGGGCCGGGGGCTCCGGGACCAGCCGCAGCACTATCGAATCCACCTGGGGCGGGGGATAAAAATTACCCGGTGACAGGACAAAGAGGCGGGTCACCCGGAAATGGTACTGGACCAGGACCGGCAGAATCCCGTAATCCTTGGTCCCCGGGGAGGCCAGGAGCCGCTGCCCCACCTCCTGCTGCATCATGAGTACGGCCTGGGCGATGGCCGCACCGTCCCGAATCAAGGTGAACAGCAGCGGTGAGGTAATCTGGTAGGGCAGGTTCCCCACCACGGCCAGGGGCCGGCCCGCCTCCTGGGCGGCCCCGGGGAAGTCGAACTTTAGCACATCCTGACAGATGACCTCGACCCCGGGGGTCTCGACCAAAAGCTCTTCTTTAAGAAACCGGGCCAGCTCCGGGTCCAGTTCTAAGGCGATCACCCGGCGGGCGGCCGCCGCCAACCAGCCGGTGAGGACCCCCAGACCGGCGCCGATCTCCACCACGGTGTCCGCGCCGGTAAGGTTCAAGGCCGCGACAATGCGCCGGGCCTGGTGCGGGTGGAGCAGAAAATGCTGCCCCAGGGTCTTCTTAGGCCTCAGGCCCAGACGCTTGAGGAGGGTTTTGGGAGAGCGCGAGGACACTGAGAGCCTTTGCCGCTTGGCGCCGGCGATAGCGCTGGACGATCCACAGGGTCAAGAAATAGGCCACGATGGCCGGGGGAATGGCCTGAACGACGCCCCCCACCTGCAAGGCCACCCCCCCCTGCCAGAGCACGTTGAGCCACGCCTCAAAACTGAAGGTTTCCGGAAACATCAGGGGCTTGCCGCGATACAGCAGAAATTGGCCCACCTTGTAGGCGGCGACATAGAGGGGCACGATGGTCAAAGGATTGCTGATCTGGATGCCGATAAAGGCCGTAACCGGGGAGACCCGCAAGAGGGCGGCCAGGGTCAAAGCCCCTACCATATGAAAAGGAATGGTGGGAGTAAAGGCGATGAACACCCCCAGGGCCATACCCCCGGCGATTTTGCGGGGATCATCCCGGAGACGGCGGCATTTCAGCCAGTGGTAGCGGAGCACGCGTCGCAGAGCCATAGGAAAAGATTATGGGGACCAGGCCGGGCCGGCGCCGGTCCCGGCCTCCTTGAGCTCCCGGCGCAGCACCTTGCCCACCGCGCTTTTGGGCAACTCGGACCGAAACTCAATGATCTTGGGGACCTTGTAGACCGCCAGCCCGCGGCGGCAGTGGGCCTCGATGTCGGCCGCGGTGAGCACAACCCCATTCTGGGGCACGATCACCACTTTCACCGTTTCCCCCCGGTAAGCGTCGGGCACCCCCAGGGCCGCGGCCTCTTTCACCCCCGGGTGCTGATAGAGCACCTCTTCCACCTCCCGGGGATAGATTTTGTAGCCCCCGGCGATGATCAGGTCCTTCTTGCGTTCCACGATATAAAAATAGCCGTCCTCATCCATGCGGGCCAAATCCCCCGTATGCAGCCAGCCGTCCCTCAGGACCAGGGCGGTCTCTTCCGGGTTCTCCCAGTACCCCTCCATCACCTGGGGGCCCTGGATGATGAGCTCTCCCACGCAGCCTGCCGGGAGTTCCCGGGCGCCGGTCTCCTGGTCCACCACCATCGCCTGGGTGCTGGGCAGGGGAATGCCCATGCTGCCGGCCGGCCGCCTCCCCCGGACCGGATTGAAATGGGTTATGGGCGCGGCTTCGGTCAGGCCGTAGCCCTCCATCATGGTGCAGCCGCTCAACGCCTCGAAGCGGTCCCGCACTTCCTGGGGCAAAGGCGCCGACCCGCTGATGCAGGCCCAGAGGGCGGACAGGTCGAGCTTGGGCAGGCGGGGGTCGTTGATCAGGGCCACAAAGAGGGTGGGAACCCCGGGCAGCATGGTGGGCCGGTATTTCTCCATGGCCTTGATAAAGCTGTTGATCTCAAAGCGGGGCAGCACAATGATCATGGCGCCCTGGGACATGGGCCAGTTGAGACAGGCGGTGAGACCGAAGGAGTGCGAAAAGGGGAGCAGGCCCATGAGGCGTTCGGCGCCATACCGCACCTGGGGCAGCCAGGCGTTGACCTGGGCCACGTTGGCCATGAGGTTTTGCCGTGGGTCAATCTGGCCGCCTTGGGGATGCCGGTGGTGCCGCCGGTATATTGCAGCACCGCCAGGTCACCGGGTTCCGGCAGAGGCGGGGCGGGCCGGATGGGATGTTTCAGCAACTCCCGGAAGGAGCGCCGGTCCGGCCCCGGCGTAAAACCCGTGGCCAGGCCATCCCGCCGGGCTTTGAAGGGATAAAGCCAGGAAAGGGGCCAGGGGAGAGCCTCCGTTAGACCGGTGATGATGACATGGGTCAGATCAACCTGAGCGCGAATTTCGGTAAGCCGGGGCAGAAAGTGGTCCAGGAGCACCAGCCGCTGGGCCCCGGAGTCGGCCAGTTGATGGGCCAGTTCTTTGGGGCTGAGGAGGGGGTTGAGCATCACCGCCACGGCGCCCAGGCGCAGGGCGGCATGGTAGGCCATCACCAGTTGGGGGCAGTTGGGGAGGAAAATGCCCAGGCGCTCCCCGGGGGCCAGACCCAGATTCTCCAGGGCGCTGGCCAGACTGGCGGTCTGGGTGTTGAGTTCGCCATACGTGGTGGTCCGGCCAAAAAACACCAATGCCGGGGCCTGGGGAGATTGTTCCGCCGCTTGCAGCAACAGCCGGGGCAAAGAAGTGGTGACCGGCCCCACCGTGAGAGGCACTCCCGGGTCATAGTGCGGCGCCCAGGGAAAGGTCATCAGCGCCCTCCTCTAATGCTGGTGGGAGCCTCCTTCCTGGCATTCAGAACAGGTACAGACATCAAGCTCTTTGAGATCCTCAGGATTGGCCTCCCGCACCTGGCGGATGGTAAAGGAAACTTTCAGGTCTTTGCCCGCCAGGGGATGGTTGAAGTCGATGAGCACTGATTCGTCCCCCACTTCCTCTACGATGAAATACACCGTCTGACCATCTTCGTTCTCGGTCTCGAATACCAGGCCCGGGCGCAACGAAACCTCCGGCCCAAAGTCGGAGCGGGGAACTTCCATGAGCAGCTCGTCGTCAATTTCGCCGTAGGCCTGCTCGGCCGAGAGATTGATTACTTTAGCCTCATTTACTTTCATGCCGATCAGGGCTTCTTCCAGACCCGGAGGCATCGCCCCCCAGCCCATGCAGAAAGAGATCTCCTCCGGCTTCCCATCGGGGGGATAGGTCTCCGCCTCACCCAGGTTGATGAGATAATCAATGGTAACAAAGGAATTTTTATCGATGTGCATGGCGCTCTCCTGAGAAAAAAAGCATTCCACCCCTTGAGTCGGGAGTAAAACGCATTATTTGCGGAACCTCAACCGGCTAACCAGGGGGAGCCGTTGGATGGACAGATACCTGTAGGGCGGGCACTGCCCGCCAGCAGGGGCCGGCGCCGGCTTCCCCTTATGGTTTGGTGCCCATGATGATCCGGCCGGTATTGAGCAGATTGCACGGCACCGTCTTTTGCACGGTAATACCCACGTCTTTCATGACCCGGATGACGTCCAGATCGGTGGTGAAGCCGATGCGGACAAAAAGCGGGGCCATCACGTCCTCAACGCGACCCCAGAGGCTGCCGTTCTGAGAGCGGGTGTGATTGACCGCAATGATCTGACCGCCGGGCTTGACTACCCGGTGGATTTCCCGGCACACCTTATAGGGATCCTGGACCGTGGTGATCACGTACGCGGCCATGACGAGGTCGAAAGAATTGTCGGGAAAGTTCAGGTGGGAGGCGTCCATGACGTGAAGGTCGAAGCGGCAGCCGCTGTTGATATTGGCGGCTTTTTCCCGGGCCCGTTCGATCATCGCCCGGGAAATGTCGATTCCCACCAGCCTGGTCCTCGGGGGATAAAAATCCAGGGTGGAGCCGGGACCTACGCCGATCTCCAGGACCTGCTGGTGAGGCTGCCGGGGTACGTATTTAAAAGCCTTGCGGCGGCCCGGACCCAGGAGTTTGCCGAAAACGTATTCGTAGAACGGCGAATAAAATGAATATAATTGTTCCATATAACGCGGATTCACTTGGCATTTCATATGAAATCCTTTTTAGGTTATAGACTGAATGGCCGGGCTAATCAAAAATCTCAGGCACATCGGCTTAAATACGCAATTTTACCCTACAGCCGGTTGAAAAGTAAATCTCTAATTTTCGCCGCCGGCCGGCGGCATGGCTCCAGACCTTACCAACTGTGCATCCCAGACATCCTGAGCTTGATGGTATTTCAAGAGATAGACGCGGTCCGCCACCCTGACCTTGAAGCAGAGATGACCTGGCGCCACCCACTGGTCCATGACCTGGTGTACTTCCAGCCAGGTCCCCCCCCAGGTAAAACGCCGGGGGCGTTCATGGAGTCGAAACCCGGAATATGTCTCTACCCGGCAATGCATCGGTCAGTGGCTGGTTAAAGCGATCCTAAAAAAAAACGGGCTGGAGCCCGCCCCTGAAATCCCGGCCGGCGCCGGCTGGCGGTTGCAGGCCGGAAACCCGTTGCAATAGTAACACGAGTAATTTACAATGGCAATGAATCATTAACGTAATTGTGTATTTGGCTCCCCGCGGGGGGGGGCGACAACCAATGCCCTTTGAGAGGCGCCCGGGTAATATTTCTCGTTGGCCGAGCGGAAAGGTTATTATTCATGGCTTTAAGGAAAATGATGCAATTAAGGCGGGTAGTGATCACCGGCGTGGGTATGGTGACGTCCATGGGGCTCGATGCACCCACCGTGTGGAATCGCCTGCTGGCCGGTGAATCCGGGGTGAGACGCCTGAGCCGCTTTGATGCCGAACTCATGCAGCGCTATCGCATTCCGGAGGATTTTCCCGTCATCGGCGGCGCGATCCAGAATTTTGATCTGAAAGAAATTTTGCAGGCCCGCAAAAAAGAAGTCACCAAGGAAGACTTGAAACAAATCAAATACACCGATCGCTTTACCCAGTTTGCCCTGGCCGCCAGCGTGGAGGCGGTGCATGACTCGGCTCTCAACCTGGAGGCGGAGGACCCGGAACGGGCCGGGGTGATCATTGCCAGTGGCATGGGCGGGGTCAGTTCGTGGGAGGATGGGGTCAAGAAACTCCTGGCCGAAGGGGTGCGCCGGGTTTCCCCCTTCCTGGTACCCAAGATGATTCCCAACCTGGCCGCGGGCAACGTCTCCATCCGCTTTAAAGCCAAGGGTCCCAATATGGCCCTGTCCACCGCCTGCGCCGCCGGGGCCCATGCCATCGGCCTGGCCTACCGTTCGATCCAGATGGGGGAAGCGGACCTCATGGCCGCGGGGGGCACCGAGGCCGCGGTGACCATCCTGACTATAACGGCCTTTTACCGCATGGGGGCCCTGGCCATGGGCTACAATGACCATCCCGAGGCCGCCAGCCGTCCCTTTGATCTCAAACGCTCCGGTTTTGTCATGTCCGAAGGCGCCGGCATCCTGGTACTGGAGGAACTGGACCACGCCCTGGCCCGCAACGCCAATATCTATGCGGAAATCATCGGCTTCGGGATGACCGGCGACGCCCACCACATTACCGATCCGGATAAGGAGGGCGCCAAGCGCTGCATTCAGCAGGCCATGAAAGACGGCGGCGTCACCTGCGCCGACATTGATTACGTCAACCCCCATGCCACCGCCACCCCCGTGGGCGATCGCAACGAATCCTGGGCTTTGAAAGAGATTTTCGGCGATCGCGCCTCACGGCTGCTGGTGAGCGGCACCAAGTCCATGACCGGCCACCTGTTGGGCGCCGCCGGGGCGGTGGAGGGCATTTTTTCCGTCCTGGCCATCCGGGATGGGAAGGTGCCGCCCACCATCAACCTGGACAACCTCGACCCGGACTGTGCCGGGCTGGATATCGTCCAGGGCCAGCCCCGGTCTGCCGACATCCGCCACGTCCTGTCCAATTCCTTCGGATTCGGCGGCACCAATGCGGCCCTGGTGTTCAAACGGTATGAAGACTGAGAACTAACAGGCAGCTATCAGCTATCAGCCGTCAGCTTTCAGAGGCGCAAGTAAAGTACAAGGCCACGACCAGCCCTGCCTCTATATTAAAAAATGTGGGGGTGCATGTTATGGCGCCCCTTTATGACCCCAATTGCCACTTTTTGATGGCTGATTGCTAAAAGCTGATAGCTCACCGCGGATAATGACCACCACACCTAAACCCATCCGCATCGCCATCGTCTTGAACGGGCAGGAATTCATCTGCCACGCGGTGACGCTGCCCTTCTCCCTGGAAGGCTATCCGCCGGTGGACCTGGTCCTGTACGGCGCCCAACCCGAGGCCGCGGCCGGCTGCCGGGTGAACCCCATACCCGATTTAGATCCCGGAGCCTTCGACCTCATCCTGGACGGCCAGTTTATGACCGCCGGGCTCCCCGCTTTTTCGCCGGGGCAGGTGGACAATCTCATCACCGGTCCCGCCGCCCGTTTCCTGAACTCCCTGGTGCGCCAGCTCCAGGAGTTGCGCCAGAAGCAGGAAATCAATACCGGCATCATCAACCGCGCCACCGACGCCATTGTCACCATCAACGAGGACCACGTGATCGTCGGTTACAACCTTGGGGCGGAGCAGATGTTCGGCTTCACCCGGGCCGAGGCCCTGGGCCAGGACTTAACCATCATCATTCCGACGCCTTACAAGGCCGAACACCGGGCTTACGTGCGCCGCTATGTGGCCACCCGGGAGGCCCGGATGATCGGCAAACACGCCCGCCTCAACGCCCAGCGCCGGGACGGCCGTGAATTCCCCATCAGCATCTCCTTTTCCGTGGCCGAGATCAGGGACAACCTCTATTTCACCGGCATCATCCGCGACATCACCGAATATAAGGAGATGGAAGACCGGGTGCTCCAATCTGAACGCCTGGCCGCGGTGGGCAATACCGTGGCCCATGTCGCCCATGAAATCAAAAACCCTCTCATCATCATCGGGGGGTTTGCCCGGCAGTTGCTCAAGGCCCCGGGATTTGACGACCAGGTCCGCCGGAAATTGACCATCATCGCCGAAGAGGTGAGCCACCTGGAGGAGATGGTGGCCGAAATGCGGGATTTCGTGCACCATCCGCCGGCCCAGAAACGTCAGGGGCAGATCATGGCGGCGGTTGACGAGGCCCTGGAACTGTTCCAGGATACCTTGAGGGAGCAGCATATCCAGGTGCGCCGGGTAGAGGAGACGCCGCTGCCGCCGGTGACTTTCGACCCCAAGCAGGTGCACCAGGTGCTCATCAACCTGTTCAAAAACGCCCTGGAGGCCATGCCCGAAGGCGGGGAAATCACCGTCACCAGCCGGGTTAAGGGGGCCAACGCCGAAATCAGCGTCAGCGACACCGGCGCGGGGATAGCTCCCGAGGCGGCGGGCAATATTTTTCAGCCCTATTTCACCACCAAGGCCAAGGGGACCGGCCTGGGCCTGGCCATCTGCCAGAATATCATGGCCGAGCACGGCGGCTGCCTCTTTGCCGACAGCACCCCGGGCCGGGGGGCCACCTTCACCATCCAACTGCCCCTGGACGAGGCGCCGGTGGTGGAGGGGTAATCGGGGGGTGCGCCCACCGGAATTATTATAATTTGGGGTGGACCCAGGCTCTGCGATAATTGCTTTTTGAGAATATTTGGCGCCAGATGATTCAGCAGGAGAACCTTTGCATCATATGGCAAATAATTTGGCGGTCAAGCCGGACGCCTCGCCGTTGCTTTCGGTTTGCGATCTCACGGTAAACTTCGCCGCGGCCCGGGGCCGGGTCACGGCCGTGGCCGGCGTGAGTTTCGACCTGGCGCCCGGCGAGACCCTCGGGCTGGTGGGGGAATCCGGCTGCGGCAAGACCGTCACCGCCCTGTCCATCCTGCGGCTCCTCCAGTCTCCCCCGGCTGAGGTCACCGGCGTGATCCGTTTTCAGAGGGAAGATCTGACCCGCTGCCCGGAGACCCGCATGCGCCAGATCCGGGGCAACCGCATCGCCATGGTCTTCCAGGAACCCATGACCGCCCTGAACCCGGTCCTCACCATCGGGGAGCAGGTGGCCGAGGCCCTGCGCCTCCACCGGGGTATGTCCCACCCGGAGGCCTGGATTGAGGCGGCCGCGGCCCTGACCCGGGTGGGCTTCCCCGACGCCCCTCACCGCCTTTCACAGTACCCGCACCAGCTCTCCGGGGGCTTGCGCCAGCGGGCCCTCATGGCTATGGCCCTGGCCTGCGACCCGGAACTGCTCATCGCCGATGAGCCCACCACCGCCCTGGACGTGACCATCCAGGCCCAAATCCTGGCCCTGCTGGCCAGACTCAAGGCGGAATTGGGGCTGGCGGTGTTGTTTATCACCCACAACCTGGGGATCGTGGCCCAGACCGCCGACCGGGTGGCGGTGATGTATGCCGGGCTGATGGTGGAGCAGGCCCCCACCCCGGAGATCTTCCGGCATCCCGGCCACCCGTATACCGTGGGTCTGCTCAATTCCGTGCCCCGGCTGGATTTCCGGCGCCCGGCCGGGGAAATTCTCTCGGCGATTAAGGGTCACCTGCCGGCGGAGCCCCCCCCGGGCTGCCTCTTTCGGGACCGCTGCCCCCTGGCCCATGACCGCTGCCGGGAGGAACCTCCCTGGGTGGAGGTGAGCCCCGGGCATTTGGTCCGCTGTTGGAATTATGCCTGAACTTTTATCCGCCCAGGACTTAAGCTGTTACTTCCGCCTGGCCGGCCCCTGGGGCCGGGGACCGGTGCTCAAGGCGGTGGACGGGGTGAGTTTTGCCCTGACTCCCGGGGAGACCCTCGGACTGGTGGGGGAGTCCGGCTGCGGCAAGTCCACCCTGGGCCGCCTGGCGCTGGCCCTCACCCCTCCCACCCGGGGCCGCATCGTCTTCGCCGGGGAAGACCTGGCCCGGGTCTCCCGCCATCGCCTGAAGGAGCTGCGGCGCCAGGTCCAGATCATCTTCCAGGACCCCTATTCCTCGCTTAACCCCCGCATGACCGTGAGCCAGATCCTGGAAGAACCCTTTGTCATCCATAACCTGGGCCGCCGCCTGGAGCGCCGGGCCTGGGTTACGGAGCTCCTCGCGGAGGTGGGGCTCACCGCCGACGTCGCCGGCCGCTATCCCCACGAATTCAGCGGCGGCCAGCGCCAGCGCCTGGGGATCGCCCGGGCATTGGCCCTGAAACCCCGGCTGATCGTGGCGGACGAGCCCGTCAGCGCCCTGGACGTCTCCATCCAGGCCCAGATCTTGAACCTCCTGGCGGAGCTCCAACAGCGCCACGGCCTCACGTATCTCTTCATCTCCCACGACCTGGGGGTCATCTCCCAGATCAGCAACCGGGTGGCCGTGATGTACGTGGGCCGGCTGCTGGAAATGGCCGAACGTTCGGTCCTGGCCGCCGCCCGGCTCCACCCCTACACCGAGGCCTTGCTCGCCGCGGTGCCCCGGCCCACCCCGGAGCGGACCTTCAACCCCCCGGCCCTCAAGGGCGAGCCGCCCAGCCCGGTCAACGTGCCGGCGGGCTGCCCCTTTCACCCCCGCTGCCCCGAGGCCCAACTCCCCCTCTGCCGGGAGTCCGTCCCCCCCTTACGGAAAATCGCCCCGGACCACCGGGTGGCCTGCCATTTCCGGTGAGGGGAAAGTGATCTTCACGGAGTAAGAAATACGTTACCGTATTTATGAACCACTGTACTCAGGCCCCCGCCGATTCAAACCCCGCGGCCTTGACCACCCGGTCCAGGTCCTCCCGGGGGATGGGCGCGGCGCACTCGTAGCTCACCCGCCCGCCGGCCAGGTCCACCTGCACGCGGCTCACCCCCGGCAGACTCGCCATGGCCTTGGTCATGGCGGCGGCGCAGTGGGCGCAACTCATTCCTTTCACTCTGATTTCCGGCATCAGGCTTCTCCTTAACGGTTTTTAAGGCCGGCACCAGGTCTCCCGGCATAGTTCCCGGCTTTATGGTAGGTTAATCATGAGCGTTCAGCTATCAGCTTTCAGCTTTCAGCTTTCAGCGGTCAGCGGTCAGCTTTCAGCTTTATGAATCAAAATGATTGGTTGTATTATCCACTGAATCAATCGTTCCCGACCCGATTTGATAAGTCCTTGTTTTTGCTGATAGCTGATA